>JAKSCY010000182.1 GCA_022360355.1 Chlorobiales bacterium | reverse complement strand
CCGCATAAACAAGAAAAAAACCACCGAGATCCCCTTCTTCGTACTCCTTGCAGACCAGCTCGAATCCCCTGTCTTTCAGTTCATCATGTATCTCGGGAGCGATGACGGTAATGTTCCGGGTATAGAGTTCAACTGTCTGTATCTTGTGCATGGCGATGTTGCCGCCGCCGACAAAAAGAATCTTCTTGTCGTCTATCCTGACGTTGACCGGTAAAAAAACTTTCATCCTGAATTGAGCTTTTCACATTGTGTTGCATGTATATAAGTATAAAAGAAAGAAAAAAGCCCGACTCACATCTCGGGCTTTTCGGCTGCCTGTCCGACAGCAATAATTCCACATCTCAATCAGTAGTCCATCACGCCTGATCCTGCGCTTTTACCGCAACCGCTACTTTCAACAGCAGGGTCAGGATCAGAATACCGATTGCCCAGACCCCGATGGTTATGATTATCTCGTTAAGGTTCGGTATGTACCCGACAATCTCTTCAAGCGGTGAAGGAACAAAACCGCCGATAATGAGACCGACCCCCTTGTCTATCCATATTGAAACGACGATACCGATGCATGCGGCAATCAGCCATGGAGAAGACGTTCTCAGCTTGGGGATCAAAAGCACAAGCAGGGAACCGAAACCCACAATGACCGATAACCACATCCAGGGAACAAGCTGACCTTCACCATGAAGCCCGAAAAACAGGTACTGGAGACCGTGCATGTGGCCTGGTATGTTGCTGTAAAAAGCCGTGAAAAACTCCATCCCCAGCAGGAAGAAATTTAGGATCGCCGCATAGGTTACGATGACCGAAAGCTTGTTTATAGCCTGCTTTCCCGCATCGAATCCGGTTGTTTTCTTGAGAATGTATGACACAAGAATCAAAATCGCCGGTCCTGCCGCGAAAGCCGAAGCGAGAAACCTGGGAGCGAGAACCGCCGTCAGCCACAGATGCCTGCCAGGAAGACCTGCATAGAGAAACGCGGTAACGGTATGGATACTGAAAGCCCAGGGAATCGAAAGATAGATTACGGGTTTGACCCATTTCGGGGGAGGCACGCCTTTTCTCTCTGCGCCAAGGACCGTCCAGCCGCTGACAATATTCAACAGCAGATAACCGTTCAGAACCGTGGCGTCCCAGAAAAGCATCGAGTGCGGCGTCGGATAGAGCAGAACATTCAGTACCCTGTCCGGACGGCCGAGGTCGACGAGTATAAACAAGACACACATTATCGTTGCCGCGACTGCGAGAAACTCGCCGATGATGACAATCTTGCCGAAAGCCTTATAATCGTGCAGATAATAGGGCAGAACAACCATTACCGCAGAAGCTGCGACACCGACAAGAAACGTGAATTGTGCGATGTAGACGCCCCAGCTGACATCCCTGCCCATCCCCGTGAGGGTAAGACCTGTGGTCAGCTGATTGATGTAGGAAAAGACGCCTGCCGAAATGATGACAAGGAGGAGCACGATCCAGCCCCAGTAAATCCGATCTCCTTTAAGTGCTTTCTCGATCATAAGGAATCATTATATGATGTAGAACACGGATGGTCTGGTTCCCAGTTCAGACTTCCGCTGCAATGTGTGGTTCTTTTCAAGCAGCATCCGGACTTCCGATTGTGAGTCGTTCAGATCACCGAATGTCAATGCACCCTCCGGGCACTCTGCAACACAGGCAGGTTTCAAGCCCTGTGCAAGGCGCTCGGAACAGAAATTACATTTTTCAACAACGCCTCTTTCCCTGGTAGGATATGCCTGACTCCTTTTTTGTATCGCCGGCCTCGGATCTCTCCAGTTGAAACTTCTTGCCCCGTAAGGACAGGCAGCCATACAGAAACGGCAGCCGATACAACGATGATAATCCATCGCAACAATACCGTCCCAGCTACGCTTGAATGTTGCCTGTGTCGGACACGCTCTTACGCAGGGCGGGTTATCACAGTGGTTACAAAGAGCCAGATATGACCGTTCTCTTGTCTCTTCACTGACAAACTGCCCGCTTTCGCCCGGAAAAACATTCTCGTAGGGACTTTTCCATATCCATTTTATCTCATCCTTGGCGTTATCGAACTGAGGCACATTGTGCACTTCGTGGCACGCATCAATGCATTTTGTACACCCTTCCTTGCACTTGCGTGTATCGATAACCATTCCCCAGCGCGTTCCGGAAGAAGAATTCTCATGAGTTGTCGATGCAACCGCCGTTTCAAAAGATGATTTCGGAAATATGCCGGAAGCGACTCCAAGGCCTGCAAGAACCCCTAAACCGGTTTTCCTGATAAACTCTCTTCTATTCTCGTTCATCACTTTGTTTTCTACATTTCATGATGGCACCCAAAGCAGTTTGGTCTTGCACTCGCGTATGTGTGACAGTTTACACAAAACCCCCTGCTGCCATGGCACTCAAAGCATGTGCTCAGGCTTTTCTCGAACTCTCTGCCATCAGGAGTCACATGAATGCGATCTCCATCGCGTACAGCAGACTTGCGCCACTCGTCCAGAACAAGCATGTGACTTTCACGCATGTACTCTCCTGACTCTACACATTGCTCACTGGGGCTCTTTGCTACCGGTGTCGAGATTTTTTTCGGCTTACCCTCCTGCCAGAAAGCATAGGTTACTGCAAAGAAAAACAGGGCTAACCCGCCAAAGATAAGTATAAGCTCCCTAATCTTCATCATCCTCCTCATCTTCGAATCCGGCCATCGGGTCCTCCCTCAGGTCTTCGGTTCTTTTGTTCTCTCCTTCCATAACAAGAGCGTTGCCTACCAGCTCATGGAGTCCGTAAACCGAAACCCCGGGGTTCCAGTAATTCATCAGAGCCGGAAGGGTTGCACGGTCAATAGCACAAATGGTGACAAGTGAGTCCACATCATGCGTTTCCTTTACGTGCCTGACGGCATTGGCTCTCGGGAAACCGCCTCTCAAGCGGATATCCATGTACTCTTCGGTATTGATGCCGCTTCCGGAACCGCAGCAGAATGTCTGCTCGCGGATGGTATTCTCCGGCATCTCATGAAAGGTGTTGCAAACATTGTTCAGTATATAGCGCGGCTCTTCAAGCATTCCCATACCCCGTGCAATGTTGCAGGAATCATGGAAGGTTGTTTTCAGATGGTTGTTCCGCTTCGGATCGAGCTTGAGTTTGCCGTGTTTTATCAGGTCTGCGGTAAACTCGGCAATATGCACCATCTTTGTAGAAGCTGCGTTGCTGAACTTCGTCCCGGTAACCGGTGAAACCGGTTGTTCAAGAAAATCAGCCGGACCGTTCATGGTATCCATATACTGGTGCACGACTCTCCACATATGGCCGCATTCGCCGCCAAGAATCCATTTCACACCAAGCCGTTTTGCCTCATGATACATCTTGGCGTTGAGCTTCTTGGCCATTTCGTTGGAAGTGAAAAACCCGAAATTCCCCCCTTCCGAAGCGTAAGTGCTGATAGTGTAATCGAGGCCAATGTGCTCAAAAAGCAGCAGATAACCCATCATCGTGTAGACACCCGGATCGGCGAAAACGTCGCCCGATGGCGTGATGAACAGCACCTCGGCGCCTTTGCGGTTGAATGTCGGCTCAATGGCGACACCGGTAAGGTCTTCAATATCCTCGGCAAGCGACTCGACATTCTGCACAAACGTGTGCGGCTCGATACCCAAATGGTTTCCGGTCCTGTTGCAGTTCGATACAGGCCCCAGAATCCAGTTGTTGTTCACCCCGATGAGGTGCAGCAATTCCCTGCCCATCATCGTTATTTCTGCGGTATCGATCCCGAACGGGCAGAACACGGAACAACGGCGGCACTCGGTACACTGATGGAAATACATGTGCCACTCCTTGATCACCTCCGGAGTCAGTTTTCTTGCTCCTGAAAATCCTTTGAGAATTTTTTCTGCAAGCGGAAAATCATTACGGTAGACCGAGCGGATCAGTTCGGCTCTCGCAACCGGCATGTTTTTGGGATCCCCCGTGCCAAGGAAAAAATGACATTTGTCGGCACAGGCCCCGCAACGAACACAGGTGTCCAGAAAAAGCTTGAACGACCGGAACCGTTCAAGGCGGTCTTTCATACCATCTTTGATGGTTTTTTCCCAACCATCCGGCAGCTTCCAGTCATCATCTGTCGGAGCCCATTTTCTCGGATTCGCAAATCCAAGATCCTCGACTATTTCAGGTTTGGCCGGATAACACCAGTTGCCATCGCGGAACTCAACGGGCGTATCAAACAACTCCTTGTCCGGATAGTCGCCCTTCAGAAGACTCGGTTTTTCCTCGAACTCTTTTTTCAGTTCCGACAGTTTTGGAGCAAATTTCGGCATAGGTTATTTCTTTTCAACCGGCAGGTTCGCTTTTTTCATCTTTTCACGGAACTCATCTTCGTATTCGGCATATGTCCTGATTTTGATATCAGGATTCCAGGGATTGACATGCCTTTTTTCACGGCTGTTGTTACTGAGATTGCGTGTCGGGCTCATGAAAATCCCTCCCATGTGCACCAGTTTGCTGAACGGGAAATACATGGCAAGAACACAAACAAGGAAAAGGTGTACATAAAAAAGTGCGCCGATTCCTTCGGGAAGAGTCAGATTGAAATGGACAAGATTGATCATCAGGTCTTTTACCGACATGACATCAACTTTTGTAATGTAGCGCATGAATATCCCTACCACAGCGATAGCAAAAATCATAAACAGCGGGAAATAATCGGCTGGAAGTGATATCAGACGTACTTTTGCATCCTGAAACCGTCGAACCACCAGAAACGTAACTGCCGCGACAATAACAACATCCGTCAGATACAATGCAGGAAGCGTTACATCGAGGAAACCGTCAACATTTTCCATCAACTGCACAAAGCCGGGAACCTTTGCGATAAAAAAGCGATAATGGCGGAGCACGATAACAAGCATCGACCAGTGAAAAGCAAGCCCCGCAAGCCATAACCACTTGCTGGATCCATAAGCAAGCTTTGGCCCGTTGTGCAGCTCAGCCCTGGTGTTTCTGAACAGTGAACGGAAAAAGAAAACCTCCGACAACACGCGTGCTGCAGCCTGCCAGAAATTGGAAGGGCTTTCAAGCCGGTTCTGTTTTATCCAGTCGAGTGATTTCTCCTGCCCGCAGGTAGTGGGGATCCTGAACGGCACGGGGCTTCTTGCCCAGTCAACCACCCGGTAGACAAACCCACCGATAAAGACCACGATTGCAACGTAAGGAACGATAACGCCGAACAGAAAATCAAGCCCGGCAAACTGCACTGCTACATAAGGAACAAGAGCTAAAAGCACAACCATTACAAGAGGCATTAAAGCTTTTTTCATGCTTTTGCCCCCCTTTGCATCATGAATGTCTGCCGTTTGCTTTCTTCGACCTTTAACTGATAGATTTTTTCACGGTGTGCCATGTAACTGTCAAATGCTTCAAGTGTAAGGTGCTCCATACCGGTTTGAAATTCATCCCAGTCTTTCTGCTTTATTTGTCTTTTATAAGAAGTTCCCGGAGCGATTTTCTGCAGTATCGATTTCAGTTCAAAAAAAAGAGACATTGCCCTGGAAGGAGGAAAATTCTGAACTGCAAGGATTCTTACTACCCCTGCCAGCGCATTGCCGAGCGTTTCAGGAGTTGTGCCAAAACTGTCGAGTATATTGCCCAATCCGTCATCAAGCGCCTGAGCTATCGGAGTTGCCGACTGCATCTTTCCAGGAAAAAACGACAGAACACGGCTATGCCATTGTTCAAGCACCTCCCGCCGGTTATCCCTGATAAGTTTTACAGCCTCTTTATTCATACCTAAATTGAGCATCCCGCCTGGTTACGCATATGCATAACCTTTTTAAAGTACGTGCCTTATAGACAATATGCAAGAACAACAGCACAAAAGAACCGCACAATCGCCGAATCAAACTAAAAAAATCACAACCAGCTGTTAACCTGGTGCTCCTCGACCAGCTCCACAAAACTTTCGTAATCGATGTTTTTTACTCCTCCGGTAACGGCTGTGATACCTCGTGCAGCAAGATCAGGCTGCAGGGCATAGACAGGGTTGTCTTTCATGGTATTTTCCAGCAAACCGGCAAACCTGTTTCCAGCCTGAACGGCATAAACCCCATCCTCTATGAAAAGAACAGGATCGCCGGGCTGTAAAAATCTGATGCATGTTTCCAGTGTGCTGCTTTCAAATGGAGATTTATTGATGGTATGTAACATTCTTTGGCAAATCTTGTGATGCTGAAAAAAGTTAAAGTTTTAATGCGGAACGACAACATCCTGCTCGTTCATGAGCTTGCCGATCTCCTCCGATGTCAGGACTTCGACATCCACAAGCAGGTCATCTTCCGTCAACCCACGCTCTTCAAGCGATTCCCTGTCGACATAAAGCTTTTCAACATCATACATATCGAGAGCCTTGAATGTCTTGGCAAAGCCTTTAATCCCTATTCCGGCGGTATCCTGATCTTCCTTGAGAGCATACACGCCGTCACCGATGAACGCAACCGAAAGATCCTGCTCATAGGCAGCCATGATCAGGATCATTTCCAGTCCTTCATAGGTATAAATTGAACCGTGAGGCGCCCGGCGCATCACGTGCATAATCTTTTTTACGTCTTCCATTATTGTAGAGAATACGGTTTAGTCTCCAAAAGTTACTAATCTGTCATTGCGGATGGCAATGTCGGTAAGAGTCCCGAGACCGGTAATTTCCCCTTTCTCGATAATGACATCATCGCTGATGCCGCGGCGTTTTGACGCGGCTATACATGCCAGCACCTCGACACCGTGCTTTTCACCGAGTTCATTCCAGCGTTTTGCGATATCCCTGTCGTCCTGGGGAGGATCCATGTGTTTGGTAACATTGGTCACCCCGTCATTGTAGAGGAAAACCGCGTCGACCTTATGCCCTTTTTTGATGGCCGCCTCCGCAAACTTGTATGCAGTATCGGAAGCCTGATGATTATAAGGCCCTTCCTTAAGCAAAATTCCAATATTCACCGCAGATACATTTCATTCGAATTAGAAAAAACGAATGGTGGAGTGCTCTCAAGCGCACCCCACCATTTTTTCTTTTACCGTTCCATAGAGAGACTTCCATTCGCTGGTATAGTTCTCGTAAGGTCTCTCGATGTAGGAAGCCAGATACAGTGCTTTCTCGGCAGCGTCGCTATTGCCGCTTTTCAATGCTTCAATCGCTTGTTCACCTGAATCAGCGGCATCGTTACCCATAAGGCGGATCTGACGCCAGAAGTTCACCGCTTCTTCACGATAAACAAACGAAACCGGAAGCGCCTCGGCCTCTTTCAAAGAGTTGACCGGAGCGTTCTTGGGCCCGAAACCCATAACCCAGCCGTTTTCAGCCCATTTTCTGGAGTGCCCTACAGCTTCCTCAATCCGAGGGATTATATCTTCAAACATAAGCCCTGATACCTCCATCATTTAATTTCATTAAAGACCTTCGGCACCACCCATCTGGATATACCCGCACGGGCAGATCAGTTGACAGAGATGGCAGCCCTCACACTCGGAATACTTGGTGTACATGACCTCACCGACCGGATTATCCTTGTAACGCTTGATCGTTCCGTGCGGACAGAATGAAACACATTGCCTGCAGTCGAAACAAAGACCGCAGCTCATGCAACGATGCGCTTCCTTGATGAACTGTTCCTCGGTGATTCCCTGGTCTATTTCGGTCTCAAGACCATCTTTGACGCGAACTTCAGGTGCAAGGTGCCCCCTTTCGCTGCGCTCTGCATCCTCGTAATACTCGAGAGACATATCCTTGGCCTTGATAACCTTCTTCTCCTCCAGTGGCGGGAATTCTCCGGTGAACTTTGCATGGATGCTTTCGGCAGCTTTCCGTCCGTCACCGATTGCACCACAGACAAGTCCGAGGTTCACGGCGTCACCGCCGGCAAACACACCGTCTTCAAGCGACCAGTCCTTTTTCGGCTTCAGCCAGTCCCTGCCGCTGATATAGCGCTCGGCATCCAGCCATTCCGGTTCCTGACTGATGGAAGGAATGAGGATAGAGCACGGAACCTCGAATTCCGATCCTTCGATCGCGACAGGTCTTCTGCGCCCGCTCTTGTCGGGCTCGCCAAGCTCCATCCGCTGACATTTGACGGCAACCGCACGTCCGTTTTCCGAAACAATGCCTATCGGTGCCGTAAGGAACTGGATATCGACGTTCTCTTCAAGCGCTTCCTCGATTTCCGGATCGATTGCAGGCATCTCGTTGCGGGTACGGCGATAGAGGATCGTTACCTTATCTGCGCCCAGTCTCAGCGACACACGTGCCGCGTCGATGGCGGTATCACCGCCGCCGATAACCACCACCTGGTCTCCCACATCGACCTTCTCGCCCGAATGTACCCGGTTGAGGAATTCGGCACCTGTCATGACATTCGGAGCATCCTCGCCTTCAAGCCCGAGCCTGATACCTTTATGCGCTCCTATGGCAAGATAAACTGCATCATACTTCTCCTTGAGTTCGTCCAGGCTGATGTCCTTGCCGATAACGGTATTGCATCGTATCTCGACACCCATCCGCTCAATGGCAGCAACTTCCGCATCGATAATGTTTCGGGGCAGCCTGTAAGGAGGAATACCGTAACGGAGCATACCGCCGGTCTCCTTGAAAGCCTCGAATATCGTGACCTTGTAGCCCCGGCGTGCAAGCTGGAATGCACAGCTCAAGCCTGCAGGACCTGAACCGACAACCGCAATGGTCTCAGGTCTCACATCATCGGTAAGCTTTTCATGATCAAAACCGTTCAGTATGGCGTAGTCGCCCAGCCAGCGTTCGAAAGCGTTGATGCTCACCGAACCTTCCTTCTCGTTACGGTTACAACCGCCTTCACAAGGGTTGGGACATACACGGCCGCATACAGCAGGCAAAGGCTGAGTTTTGCTCACCTCATTCCAGAGCATCCTGTATACCTCTTCCTTGCTCAATTTTTTGGTCTCAATCTGCTGAACCGTCGTCAGCCATGCACGGATGTCGTTTCCTGCCGGGCAGGCATCGTTGCAGGGTGGCCGCTGCTCGACATAAATCGGACACTTATGACTGGCGTCACCAAAAGCAACTACCTTATCTGTCCCCGTTTGGTCCTTGTACGGCGGATACTCGTAATTCAGTGCAAAATCAAGGATCGGATTTGATTCCTTGGGATCAAGTTGACTCATGTTCTACTCCTTGCCTTTTATCAGAACCGTACGTGAGCGGACTGATTGAATGTGGTTCGCGCATGTCTGTAATTATCGATCATATCCTCGTCAAACTCGAGGCCGGTTTCTTCGAAGAACTGCTTCCAGCCGATTCTTTCGACCCATTCGCCGAGCCTTTCCCATTTCCTCGCACCGTTGCGATAGGCCTCGAGAATCTGCTTGACGATGGCACTGACCTCGGGCCAGCGGGGAGGATTGTTAGGCAATCCGTGAGCAACAAGGCTCATAAGAGCAGGTTTGGTGCGCGAATTACTGTTTTTACCGGCAACCCAGATAGCAAATTTGGAGTACTCAGGATGGTTGATCTCCAGAGAAGGACAGGCCCCGAAACATGCACCGCAGTACATACATTTTTCCTCGTCGACAACCAGCGATTTCTTACCGTTGACAACCGTCGGACGAATTGCGGCAACCGGACAGCGGGCCACAACTTTCGGCAGCTCACAGATTTCGCTGAGATTCTCATGGTTGATGCGCGGCGGACGGGTATGTTTGACGATAATGGCGATATCGCCCTGTCCTCCGCAGTTCAGCTCGCAGCACTGCGTGACGAGTTTGACCTTGTTCGGCATGTCCATACCCCGAAAATCGTCAATCAGCTCATCCATCAGCGCTTTGACCACGCCTGAGGCGTCAGTCGCGGGAATGTCGCAATGCAGCCAACCCTGGGTGTGGGCGACCGGCGAAACTGCCTTGCCGGTTCCGCCGACAGGAATGCCCCGGCTTTCAAGATCATCGATCATCGGCTGTATCTTTTCTTCGTCCGGCGTCAGGAACTCGACGTTGTTTCGGGTCGTGAACCGCAGATAGCCGTCGGCATACTTGTCGGCGACATCGCAAAGGCCTCTGATGAAATCGACCGAATCCTGGCGGGGAGTCCCTGCCCGGACAGTATAAAGAACATCACCGCTTTCAGCGACATGTTTAAGAACCCCGGGACGGGGATACTCATGATATTTCCACTTGCCGTAGTTTTTCTTCACAACTGGATGCAGACCCTCTTTATAAGGATAAGGGCCCGACTCTACGGTTTTCCAGGTTCTTTCAGGACTGCTCATATTGTTTCCCTCGAATTGTGTTTATCTCAACAGGAGATTGATAGTTTCAATATTCGGATTTGAAGTACGGATTGTCACGCGGCTTGGTAACCATATCGATGCTCGGTTCCAGGCCGACCCCGTCAAGGAACTGTTTCATCCCGACGCGCTCGATGGTTTCTCCGAGCCTCTCATGATCGAGACCGTTATCATCCCACCAGTCGATAATCTCGTCGGCAAGATCGATAAACTCATCGATATCGTCTTCATTCTCCATCTTCATGAACGGCACGATCATCGAACCGGCGTTGAAACCGACCTTGAGCGTACTCTTGCCGCCCATCAGGAGAGCGACACCTCTTTCCTTGCCGGGTGAAAGCGCCTTGGGCATGACATTGAGACAGTGCATGCAATGGACGCAATTATGGTTATCGATTTCCATACCACCGTCTTTGAGGGTAATCGCCCTTGTAGGACAGAGGTTGATGACTTCGTTGACAAGCGCCTCCATGCCGTTTTCTTCTACCCATGCTTTCACTTCCGCGTCATCCTGCTGAATCGCATCTCTCCACATGCCGATAACGGCAATATCGGAACGCATGATGGCGTTGGTGCAGTCGTTGGGGCAACCGGAAAACTTGAGCTTGAACTTGTAGTTCCATTCGGGGCGATGAACCGCTCCCACGAAATGCTTCATAACTTTTTCATGCATCTCGAGGTTGTCGTAACAGGCCATTTCGCAACGAGCCGGACCCGCACAGGAAACACCGGTACGCATTCCCGCCCCGGCTCCGCCAAGATCCCATCCTTTCTGGTTGAGTTCGTCAAAACATTCCTGAACCTTGTCTTGCTCGATACCCTGGAGCATGATATCGCCGGTCTGCCCATGCAAGGCGATAAGGCCGGTACCATGCTTTTCCCAGATATCGCAAAGTTCCCTGAGCGTTTTTGTATTATAGTGCAATCCCGGAGGCGCCTGAACACGCATTGTGTGAAATTCGGAAGCTTCAGGAAGCTTGTCCCTGATCATTGAATACCGTGTAATAATTCCGGCACCATACCCTTTTACGGTAACCAGACCGCCTTTCCAGTATCCCATCCTCGTCTGGTAGGAATATTCAAGCTGGTCCATGACACCGCGAAGCATCGGTTTTTTCGTCCTTTCAGCAAGTTCCTTGAGCCCTGTCACAAAACTCGGCCAGGGACCGCTCTCAAGCTCGTCAAGCATCGGTGTAGGGTTCAGAAACTTCCCATTGCCCGACCCGTTTGAGCCGGCACCATTAGCATCTGCCATAATGATCCTCCTATTAATTCACAAAAATTTGGAAGGGAAACAGACTTTCTGCCCCTTAAACACAACCAGTAGGTTTCGGCAACCCGGCTATTTTACATGCCTGCAAGGCTGGTCCGCTCGGGAAAAGACCATAAAGAAACTCCGAAGCGGCTTTTTTGTCCATACCGCGTTCCTTGGCGAT
>JAKSCY010000454.1 GCA_022360355.1 Chlorobiales bacterium | reverse complement strand
GCATCCGGGAAATCGAATTCATCGTTCAGTCGTTGCAATTGGTCCGCGGCGGGACCATCGTGGAACTGCAGGACCGGCAATTGCTGAGCGTACTGCCGAAACTCGTCAGTCACAGTTGTTTGCCGGAAAAAGTCGCCGCCGAGCTGCGGGATGCTTATTGGTTTCTGCGCCGGTTCGAGAATCGCCTGCAGGCCATCGCGGACCGGCAGACTCATGATGTGCCGGGCGACGAAGTAAGCCGGGCCCGCCTGGCTCTAGCCATGGACTGCAGGGATTGGGGCGAACTGGAAGTCCGTCTGGATCACCACCGGAACTTGGTTCGGGAGCACTTCGAGAACATCGTTTTCCGGGGGGCGGACGAGCCGGAGACCGATACCTCCCAATCAGCGATCAACCGTGCCTGGAGCGAGGATGCCGACACGGATGTGATCCGGGCCATTCTCGATGAAATGGGGTTCGCCGAGAGCGGCACGGTGGCCAAGCGGTTGACAGGTTTTCGCGATGGGGGCGGCTACCGGCGTATGGACGAAGCCGGGCGCCAACGTTTGGATACCTTGATGCCCGCCCTGGTTCAGTCGGCTGCGGAGCAGGTGCATCCCGATCAGGCGCTGACGCATACGCTGGCTGTGATCGAAACGATCGGCCGCCGGTCCGCCTACTTTGCCTTATTGAACGAAAACCCCATGGCTCTGGAAAGACTCGTCGGTCTTTGTTCCATGAGCGAGTTTCTCGCCCGGCAGGTTGCCGCTCATCCACTGTTGTTGGATGAGCTTCTCGACCAGCGAGTTTTTCTTGCGCCGCCGACCCGGGAAGACATGCAGGCCGATCTGGCCAGCCGGATTTCCCGTGCCGCGCCGGACGATCCCGAACAGGGGTTGGATGCACTGCGTAATTTTCAGCAGGCGGCCACCTTCCGGGTGGCGGTTGCGGATCTCAGCGGAACCTTACCGCTCATGAAGGTCAGTGATCGCCTGACTGATATCGCGGAGCTCGTGTTGCAGGCTTCCATCGATCTGACCTGGCCTGATCTTACGCGCCAGTTTGGCGCACCCCGTTGTCGAGACGAGGACGGCGAGCGGGATGCCCGCTTCGCCATCGTCGCATACGGCAAGCTCGGTGGGTTGGAACTGGGATACGGATCGGATCTCGATCTGGTTTTTCTAAATGACTCGGAAGGCGAAGCACAACATACGGACGGCGACAGGAGTCTGGAGAATCCCGTCTTCTTCGCCCGGCTCACTCGCCGGCTTATTCATATTCTGACCATGCCCACACCATCGGGGCGTCTTTACGAAGTCGATACGCGGTTGCGTCCCAG
>JAKSCY010000400.1 GCA_022360355.1 Chlorobiales bacterium | reverse complement strand
GAAGAACAGTTCCGGCGACAGAGAAAGAATGTGACATGTTCCGGGATTCAACCATGCCGAATACACATCCGGCTGTCTTCCTGAAAGGCGCCCGAACAAACCCGGAACGCTTCCTGCGAAATCAAAACGATACCTTCCGGTGAAATTCACCTGATAAACATTCCCGGCGGCAATATGCCGCCTGATCTTCCCGATCTTTTCCGCATACACTTCCTTTGTCAGGTCGAAAACAGGTTCTCCGGAACGGCAGTCACCGGAAAGCATTTGCCTTGTCTGTTCCTCATTCAGCAGTCGTGGAGCATCATAAACCCCGAACCATGCAAGCGGCAGGCCGCTATCCCCGGCACGAAAAGAGCTGAAGGACTCGGGCTCGAAACCGTAACCTGCTTCATAACCTATATACCCGGCCAGGCAGAAACCTCCTGCAAGACGCTCCCCGAGTTTTCCGAAAAAGGAATGAGTGTCCTCAAAAGACCTGAGTTCAATAATTTCCGCCGGATCCGAAAACAGCAGGGAGTCACCGGGATCTTTTTTCAGAAAAGAACCACCGAACAAAACCGTATTGGACCCGCCGGACGGTATCACGCCGTTCAGGCTATCTCTCATGAACATCCCTGGCTTCAAAACAAATAGACTTTCCGAGAACAGTCTCCAACCAGGATTTCATCCTTTCAGCCGCCCAGATTTCTATATCGGGTTTATGTATCGCATGCAGACCGATAGTAACACCGCTCTCGGCGATATCGGCGTCAACGGACAGAATATTCTGGCGATGGCCGCGATCAAGCCCGTTTGCGATCCGGAGGATACCGGAAAGGACATCGACAACCCTCTGCTGTCCGGGCTTGAGCTGGGTGTAGGCATCGTGCTTTTGTGACGGTGGAGATTTTCTGTGATATCTGGCGACGTTTGCAATGATGCTGATTTCAGCCGGAGCGAATCCGCGAAGTTCACCATTGAGAATGATGTATTGACTGTGCTTGTGATGGGAGGAAATCGCAATAAAGGTTCCGATATTGTGCAAAAGAGCTGCATATTCAAGCAGTTCACGATCATGAATATCGAGTCCGTGCAACGGCTGCAACCGGTCGAACAGCTGCAGACACAGTGCGGCAATCTGCTCGGAATGCTTTTTGTCCCAGCCGCACCTGTATCCGAGTTCAATGACGCTTTGACGACGAATATTGAGCTGCTCCTGCCGCCCCTTGTTGTCATGCCGGTTGTTTTTCAGGTAGTGCACAACCATGCCTTCGCGCAGGGCCGAGTCGGAAATCGCCACCTCCTTGAGCTTGAAAAGGGAAAAAATAACGTTCATCAGTACCAGCCCGGGAACAATCAGATCGACTCTTTTTTCATCGAGCCCTGTGAGTTTTTTTCTTTCCGACGCAGTCATTGCTATGACCGACTTGTAGAACTTCTGAAACTCTTTTCGTGTAAACGAGCTCTGGTTGAGCGTTACCTCATCATCGCGCCCTGCCATCGACCGGATCATTCTGGCAATGTTCTGCGCTGTACCCGAAGAAGCAATTGCTTTTTTAATGTTCAGGTCCCGTGACTTTTCAGCAGCAGTAAACAGTTCTGCCGAGAAAAACTGGTCAAGCAGGCTGAGTTCGCGATCAGATACAGGATCGGTCGTGATGAAACGCTCAAGCATACGGGCAACCCCTATCTTTCGGCTTTCAAGCAAAAAGATCTTTTGATGGTCGGCTATGATAAACTCCACCGAACCACCGCCTATATCGAAAATCAGCTCCGGTTCCGCAGCAAGTTTTACTGCATGACGCACCCCGTAATAAATAAACTGAGCCTCTTCAAGGCCTGAAACAACCTTGATTTTGAGGCTGGTTTCATCCCTGACTCTTTGTAAAAAAACATTTCTGTTTTTCGCTTCACGGATGGCACTGGTAGCAAATGCTATAACGTTCTCCGGCTTCACCCCTTGCTGTGCTGCAAGCACCAGAAAATGTTTCAGGGTCGTGATACCCGACTCCATTGCCTTTTCGTCGAGCATTTTGGTGGAAATACTACCCCGCCCTATGCAGATCATCTCCTTGACCCGGTCTATTTCAACAATCCCTTTCCCTTCACTCTCTTCGACAATAACCATATGAAAAGAGTTGGTTCCCAGATCTATGGCAGCGACTCTCCTTGCTTCCTTATACATTGGGGAAAATCAGTGCATCGGGTTGGAATAGCAACAACTTAAGACCTCCTTGAATAAATCGTTTGACCGGATCGAGACGATCTCAAGATAAACCTTTTATCGGGGACAAAAAAAGTAGCCAGGATGCACTACTTTCCCTGCCAACAATCCGTGAAACGGAAAAGGTACACGAAATTTTCCAGCATGCGTGTATTGGTTATAAAAGAGTTGCGTATCTTTCTCCCGTGATTGAGAACCAACAGATTCGCTGCAGAAACGTCTGAAAGAGAAAAACAGTATGAAGCATTCAGGACCCCCCCACCGGAACTTCAAATTTGAACTGGCTCGCAAGATCATTCACCTTTCTTCTGTCTCAATCGCCGTAATCTACTGCATCATTACCCGGGAACTGGCGCTTCTACTCCTGATTCCCCTTTTTTCAGGCTTTCTTGTGGTCGATCTCCTGAAAAACTTTATCCCTTCGCTCTCCTGCTGGTATCACAACACCTTTGACCCGATGCTTCGTGAACACGAACTTGAAAAAGGGAGCATACAGCTTAACGGCGCAACATTCATTACTCTTTCCGCCCTGCTTCTGGTACTTTTTTTCCCCAAAATCATTGCGATCACCTGCTTTTCACTGGTTGCGATTTCGGATACCATGGCAGCTCTTGTCGGCAAAAAATTCGGGAAACATACCATAGGGGAAAAAAGCCTGGAGGGAAGTTTGGCATTTCTGGCATCTTCGCTTATCATTGTGGTCATAGTTCCCAGACTTGATCTGTTTGCAGGAATTATAACGGCTCTCGTGGCAACAGCCGTAGAAGCCCTTTCATTGAGAATCAACAGTTTTAAAGTCGACGATAATCTTACAATTCCTTTGGCAAGCGCCCTGGCCTGCTATCTGTACTATCTCCTCGTTCTGCCGCAGAAGCTGCCGTTGCTGGATGCCTGCCCCTGAATCCCTGAGCACCCGTGGAATATCAGCCTATTCGCTTATACCTATGCAGACCATAGTTACCGAATCAGTTGTCATAGCCGCGGCATGGATCAACCGGGGTGAGGTTGTTGCGTTTCCCACAGAGACTGTCTACGGACTCGGCGGAGACATCTCCAGTGAAACATCCATTGAAAAAATTTTCGCGGCAAAAGGCAGGCCGTCTGACAATCCATTGATTATCCATGTTCACTCTTCCGAACAGATACGGGAGGTTGCATCGGAAATCCCTGAAACCGCCGAAACATTCATACGATACTTCTTTCCCGGCCCTCTGACACTGATACTGAAAAAAAACAAGGCTGTTTCTCCCCTTGTTACAGCCGGACTGCAAACCGTCGGCATACGATGGCCTTCGCACCCTGTAGCAACAGAGTTTCTGAAACGATGCAACCACCCTGTTGCCGCTCCCTCGGCAAACATTTCCGGCAGGCCGAGTTCAACCGACTGGGAAGCTGTTTATGACGACCTGAAAGGAAAAATACCCTGTGTACTTAAAGGCCCCCAAAGCACTATAGGACTTGAATCAACGATCGTGGATTGCTCGGAAACCCATCCCAGGCTGCTCAGGTCAGGAGCAGTCAGCCTGGAATCGCTTAAAAAGTATGTTCCGGAAACCATTGCGGCCACAACCCAAAAGCATCAGCAACCCAAAAGCCCCGGACTCAAGTATCCACACTACTCACCTTCCGCGCAGGTCAAACTCTGCGGTCCGGGCTTCCCCGGCTGCAAGGAAGCCAAAAAAAGCGCCTGGATCGGCCTCTCCGCCCCACCCGAAGGGGTCACAAAAACCGCTGTGTGCCAGAATCCTGAAGAATACGCCTACAAACTGTTCAGCTTCTTCCGGGAGTGTGACCGGGAAAATATAGAGGTTATTTTCTGTGAAATGCCCCCGGAAGAAGGAATAGGCCGGGCCATCCGCGACCGCCTGCAGCGCGCTGCGGAAAATAACGACGGGTAGTAAACAGCCGGTTCGGGTTGAGTCGTCGTAAAAAAAGAGACTCGGCTGGCAATGTTTATCCCAGCTCAAAGGTGGTTATGCCGAAGATTCTCTCAACAGGAAGCTCAGGCGTCACTCCCTTGTACATGCGGGCGGTTTTGAAGACAACGTGGCGCTTCACCAGTTCCAGCGCGCCAAAGAATTGACTTCGGGACGGGTCATTGTCCTTATCGTGTAATCCGGATAATGCACCATGATGAAAAGATAAAGATAACGTCGCGTGAAATGAAGACTGCAAACAGACATGCATCACAGTTCCCTGCAGCAGAAAGTGCTCTCGTGGAGATTACCGGAAGAAAAATAATTCGAGGAACGGCAGCCTCCCTTGCAGACATTGCCGACATCGCACTCCTTGCACTTTCCGGCAAGCTGGCGGGTTGAGAACTTCCTGTTGTAGGCAAACGCCTCCGTATCATGCCAGATATCGGACAACGGTGTCCTTTTGACATTGCCTTCGATAAAAACATCGGAATAAAGCGCACCGCACCCTTTCACGTTGCCGACACTGTCGATGAAAATGCTTGAAATCCCTGCAGCACATCCGCTCCAGTAGCAAACCGGGGATGAGAAGCCCCTGATGTAGACCTCGTTATCGTCGAAATACCCGATGCTGTCCGCTGCAATGACCACCATCCTCCGCTCCCGGTTCTTGTCCCGGATGAATTCGGTGATGTCCGCGACCTGCCCCGAACTCACAAGAGACTCCCGCCGTCCGGCGATGTTGCCCATGGCACTCGCCAACTGCAGTTGCCATACCTGAACCCCATGTTCGACGAGAAACCGGTACAGGTCGTCGAGATCATCGCAGTTCAGGCTCAAAAGGCTGGTCACCGCACCAGTCGTAATGTTTTCCCTGTTCAGCAGCTCGAGAGTTCTCCGTATTCTGTCAAACGCATCGTTTCTGCTGCGTATTCTGTTATGGCTGGCTTCCATGCCGTCAATGGAAACACCTACATTCACAAGGTCGGCGCTGCGTATCTGTTCGACTTCACGTGGACCGACACTGTAGCCGTTCGTGACGATATTGACTGCCATACCCTGTGCCGAGAGATGCCCGGCAAGCCGTTCCCATCCTTTGAACAGGAAAACCTCTCCCCCGATCATAGTGACCTCCCGGCATCCCAGCGCAACCAGTTCGTCAGCAACCGGCAAACATTCTTCAAGAGTCAACTCGCCCGGACGGGCATTTCCGGCACGGGAGCCGCAATGCATGCAATGCAGAGTGCACCGGAGTGTGAGTTCCCAGTTGCAGCCATGTAACATATACCTGTCCGGTGAACCATTGTCCGTCATGAGCTGGTTGTCATCGGGTTTGTCGGCCGCTTGAGTATAAAAACTTTTCCGGCGGCAAAGCGTTTCAAGCACGGCGTGTACGGAAGCGGCACCAAACCGCCTCCGTCCTTTTTATGCCTGATGTTCTACTCGAAAACGACCACCCCGGACTCGAGCATTTCAGGAGTGACGTTCAATGCCGATATCTTGGCGCTGATCCCCAAAGCCTCGGTCACATGGAGAATCTGCTCGTCGGTCAGGTAAAGGTTCCAAGCCCCCTGCTTGACCTTCTCCAACACAGGCTGGCGATACATGACCCACTCTTTTTTGGGAATTCTGGGATTGAATTTCAGCCTTGTAATCCGGGCAGATGCTTTTACATGATCCCGGATCATCCGCTTCTGCCATCCTGTAAGATAGAGGGTTATGGCTTTTTGTTCTCGCATGGCAACCTCCTTGATAAATGGTTATGGAAAAAACCAAGGGTACTGCAAAAATATGGCACGTTGTGTTTTCATGGTGAGTGAAAACAACGACGGGATACTGCAGAAAAAAACCATGCAACGCCTTTACAGCTTGGCGAAAATCAATGAATGTAACAACAAATAGACAGATAAGCCGGGCTGGAACTGAGCAGCAGCAATGCAGGGGATGCTGCCTGTAAAAGAAAGGTTAGCCTCTTATTTTTACTTAAATATAACGTTTTTCCGATAAAACGGAATTGGCACTCGCACCCACCAAAACCAAACAAACTTCTTCACCTATTGAACAGCTCCCCCTATTTTCAATCGACCGGACGTCCGAACAGGGTGAGATACATCAGCCGGTAGATATCGCTGTTGTCGCAACTGCCGCTTTGCAGCGCTGCCGCATTCAGGCCTTCGGCCCGTGCAAGGATTCCCCCGGCACCATCCTCGAAACCGGACCAGGCGATGCCGAACGGCAGACTTTGTCCGAACTGATCAGGTTGTGCAAGAAAGGGCAGGGAACCTGTCCCGTCCCGCCCATCCAACGGTGCACCGTTCCTTGTAACCTTGGGAAGAGGCTTCGTAGCGAGATCAGGTGGAACCGCGATCACCTCGAGGCCGCCCGCATCGCTGTCGGCAGCTGTCAGCAGGAGCGTATCGGGATGACGCCCGAGATAGTCGCGGGCAATGCCGTAAACGGCATCGGCCCGGCGCAACGCTTCAATGCTGCCTGCAGCGTTATTGACGTTGCCGAAATTATCGGTGCCTTCCTCCTCGACAACCAGCAGAAAACGCCTGCCGCTGCGAGAGAGGATTTCGAGCGCCGCAGCAGTCATTTCAGCCACCGTCGGAGCGTCGGGCTCATAGAGCGGCAGACCCTGCTCCCGCAACCGTTCCTCCTTCTGGTCGTGAAACGTATGATGGTGGGCGAAAACACCGAGAACACGCTTCGTG
>JAKSCY010000340.1 GCA_022360355.1 Chlorobiales bacterium | reverse complement strand
TTTTTATCTCCTTTTTTTGCATTTTTTCGATTACGAATTCGAAGCTTTTAATTTCAAATGGTTTAATGGAGATTGCCAATTTGCAGTCATGTATATTTGCACTCTCCAATCTTTTTTCGAGCAGATCAACCTCATAAGCTGTGCTGAAGGTTTCCGGTAATCCCAATGTGAATTCAGTTTCTTTCCCTTTCGTTTCGACTATTCGCATCACCAACGTTTCCCGGCCTTCTGATTTTTTTAGCGCAGTGATAACTACGTTTTCAGCATCAACACTGAAATTACCATGACGAAATTCGTGAATTTGTTTTTGTGCTATCGTGGTTGAATCAGAATGCGGCGTTAATGATCCGGAAGAGTCGGAAATTTCGTGCGCGATAAGAGGAAGATTCATTTCCATCGCTTTACGAACGGTAGCTGCTTTTTTCCAATCTCCGGCATGAGGGTAGATTGAATATTCAACCTTGTGCCTGCCTCTATCAGCCATCGGGTCAGGCCACAACGGTGAAGTAAGAAGTGTCAGGCGCATGATGTTGTTGTGAATATCCATTCCGTATTTGCTGTTGTTGATCAGGCTGACGCCTGAATCCGTATGCGATAAATCCGCCCACCGATGAACCGGTACCTCATAACGCGCTTTCTCCCAAATGGTTTCCCGTTTTGTTGAACGGGCGATTGTTGCATGAGGGATTTCATAGGTTGCTTCATCGGCATCAATGGCAAAGGGGAATGAAATTTTCAGCAATGTGTGATCTTCCCACCAGTCGATATCCATTCTGATATCAAGGCTCCGTGAATCATGCCTCAGGATTATGTCTTGTACGAAAAAGGAAGAAGGGAATCCTTCTGTCGGCGCGCGATTCGCTTTTGAAAATCCGAGAAAGCTCTTCTTTACGCGAATAACCGTTCTAACATCATTTTTCTCAATAAGTTCTATTGAATCCGCTTTGTTCAGTTCCCAGGAATTGTCCGTATATCCGATGTTCCATGCGTCCCAGTATGAGGGCAAGTTCTCGTGTAATTCTATGACATTACCTTCTTTACCGGTTTGAAGCATCTCACGATTCAACGGCTTATCGAAAATGCTGTTGATGTTACCGGTTTTCGGATTTATCGATACCTGCAGGAACTGGTTTTCCAATAAATAAGGGGAAGATGCAATCTTATTGCTCATTTGTTTTTCAGATGGATTCAGATGATATGTACGAGTCCCGAGTGCCGGTACCTTTGCTGCGTGAAATACCAGTTCCCGATCAAGGCCATTCCCGCTTTCTGCGATTGTGCTGGCGATGGCAATACCGTTCT
>JAKSCY010000709.1 GCA_022360355.1 Chlorobiales bacterium | reverse complement strand
GTGGGCCCGGGTACGGGCACCTGTTCGAGTATCCAGGGCACGCTGGCCTGCGTTCCGGCGGGTGGCCCACCCTAAAAGTCTTCCCTCTTTTTTCAACACAAAGCGCTTAAGGCCCGGCCTTAAGCGCTTTGTGATTTATCCTTGCCCAAAGCGGAGGTTAAACACTTGGTAAGAGGCTTATACATCTTCCAACGGGTAATCGGCGCGCATCTGGGCGGTTGAGTGTTTGATGATGGCCCGCAATGTTGCCTCATCGATATCTGCGAGCCTTTTGAAATAGATGCACACTTTGCTGGTGCTGTGCTTACCCAATTGGGCCAACAAATCCTGGTACTCGTCGAAGCCGTCGCTGATGTAGACGGTGATGTTCTGCTTGCGTGGTGAAAAGCCAGTGATCGCCCAATTGCGTTTCTTCCCATCGGCGTAGGTCATAGTGTATTTACCGAAGCCGACGATGCTGTCGCCCCACATGGTGGCCTTCTCACCTGTGACCTCAGAAAAGATATCGAGCAGGTCAAAGCTGTCTTGGCGCTTGCTCTCCGGTTCAACCGTTGCCAGAAAGGCTTCAACGCTGGCATCGCTTTCTTTAGTCTTTGGTTCGGCCATTTTTGCTCCTAAAATCCGTGTGGGCATCAATGCTTTCACCTATTATTGCCCTTAATGCCTAAGGCTCGCAGCGCTCGTAATGTCACCCATTTGCTGGGCTCACCCTTCTCTTCGATGTCCGTCCACATCTTACCATTGAGCGATTTTTCCATCGTCCAACGGCCCTGCGCATCTTGTTTGCCACGAATCAATTGCCGTGCGCTGGCCAATCGGGAATCTTCGCTATAGCCCAGAGCTGCAAGTACGCTGTTGGCCCACCCTAAACCTTCACTCCCCAATGGCTTAACAAAAAAAGCGCTTAAGGCCCAGCCCTAAGCGCTTTGTGATTTATGCTTTTCCTTCTTTAAGCCTTTTCCTTGACCTTGTCCAGCTCCATCACGCTGAGCATATCGGCGTTGGCGGCGTATTTGAACTCCTCCAACCCCTGCTCGCTGGCCTGGGCGGCTTCCGCGGCTTCCAGCTTCTTGATATCGGCGGCACGGATCACCGGCTTATCCAGTTCGGATAGGCGCGCCTCCAGTTTTTGAAGCGCCCCGGTGCTGCCCTTGCCGCTTTTTTCAAGATAATCG
>JAKSCY010000465.1 GCA_022360355.1 Chlorobiales bacterium | reverse complement strand
ATGCCCACTCCCTTCACACAACGGCTTCAGCGACGGCTCCACCGAACGGCACCGGTCCATAACTTCAGGACACCGGGTATGAAAGCTGCACCCTTCCGGCAGATCCATCGGGCTCGGCAGATCACCTTTCAGCAGTATGCGTTCTTTTTTGCGGTCCAGTTCCGGGAGTGGGATGGCAGACATCAGGGCTTTCGTATAAGGATGTTTGGGATGTGCGTACAATTCTTCTGCATCGGCTATCTCGACGATTTTCCCCAGATACATGACTGCAACCCGGTCGGAGATGTATTCAACAACCGAAAGGTCATGAGCAATGAAAAGATAGGTCAGTCCGAATCCGGCTTGCAGATCCTTGAGCAGGTTGATAATCTGGGACTGAATGGACACATCAAGCGCGGAAACCGGCTCGTCGCAGATAATAACTTTTGGATTGACTGCAAGAGCCCTTGCGATCCCTATACGCTGGCGCTGCCCCCCGGAAAACTCATGAGGATAGCGGTTGAAATAGTCTCTGCTCAAACCGACAATATCGAGCAGTTCATATATTTTCTTTTTCGATTCCTGCCTGGGAACAACTTTATGGACTGCCAGCGCCTCGTTGAGCATCTGGCCGATCATCATTCTGGGGTTCAGGGAGCTGAACGGGTCCTGGAAGATCATCTGTATCTCACTGCGCAGGCTGCGGAAATCACGATTGCTGATCGTTTCTATAGCTTTGCCGTCATACCATATCCCTCCCTTGACCGGAACAGGAGTCAGCCGCAAGAGCGCACGCCCCAGGGTTGTCTTGCCGCAACCCGACTCACCGACAAGACCAAGCGTCTCCCCTTTTCTCACGTCGAAGGATACACCGTTGACCGCCCGCACAATAGCTTTTTTACCACCTTTCCTGGATGAAAAAGCAACCTCGAGGTCGCGTACCTTCAAAAGCATGCCGTTCCGATTCTTGTCCTTTCCGTTCTTTTCCACATTATTCCGCTTCATATTCTTCAAATACAAGGCTCTGCAAAGGCAGGAACAGCAGCACCCCTGTTTTCCGTCCAGGGCAATATACAGGATTTTCCCGGTTCATTGGAAGTTGCTTAAACAGGACAAAGTCGGCTTCAGGAGAGTTTCCTGAGAGCAGGGAGATTTGCGCAATGAATTGCCAAAGGAATTATGCAACTACACCTTACTCTTTGTAGTACTGCCTGAACTCATCCGATGGCTCGCGGTCGGAATAAATATAGACAGAGTTCCCGATCGGATCGATGACGGAAAAGCCCCTGTCTCCCCATGGATGATCTTCCAGCGGCATGGCATTGCCGAGCCCGGCTTCAGTCAGCCTTGTATGCTCAGCGTCAACATCATCAACCCTGAAGTTCAGCGTAATTCCTTTCCCGCTGAATACCGGCATATCATTCTGAGGCTGCATGAACTGTATCGACGGTCCGTCCTCACCGATGCGGAGATTGACATACCAGCCGCAGTCAAAGATCACCTTTGCAGCAAAGTATTGCTGATAGAATTCACTGCACGTTTCAATATCGTTTGTACAAAAACATGTTGAGAGTTCGCTTGTTTTCATGGGGCCTCCTTGTTTATCT
>JAKSCY010000275.1 GCA_022360355.1 Chlorobiales bacterium | reverse complement strand
TTGCGGCGGCAACGGAGAAAGCTCGCAAACTGAACAAAACCAAGGCGCTCCTGCTGGAGAAACGACTGAGACTTCCGGTTCCGAGATTATAGCTGCGCAAGAGACCACTTCTCAGGCGGATAAAAATGCAGTTTTTGCTCCAAAACCTGTTCAGCTATCTGAAACCCGGTATTTGCGTGAAATGATTTCGGAAGAGCTTGAAAGAGCATACAACGATGGTGGTGAGTTTATAGATCCACGAAGAGTAATTCAGTTACTTGAAAATGATCAGGGTACTAATAATTCATCGATAGGAAGTCAGGGGGAGCAGGAAGCGGCTAAAACATGGCGAATAAGCCATATTGTCCATAACGAAGCGAAAGCTCTATTTGAAAAAGGCAATATATCGGCTGCGGCGGCAAAATGGAGAAATCTCGCGACAGATGATCGCTCTTTCACAATTTCAATCGAAGTAGACTGCAATCCAACAATTTTACAAACCAATTATGCTCTTGTCAGCGACCTCGAACTGCCAGTGTTCATCCTTGAAGAGAACATCAAAGGAAGGGATTGTTTCAGATTGTGTGCGGGAGTTTTCCCTGGTAGAGAAGAGGCGGAAGACTGGATTGACAGAATTAAGGATCGCATTAAAACTTCCTTTCCATTCGTGTTCAATTTGGTGAAGAGATCAAGTTAACGTAATGGAATCAATTGTTTATGAAAGTTTTTGCTTGACCGCAATGTGTTCAAAAGGCTATAGTTAAAAAGCTGTAAATGAAATGTAAATCATTTGTTATGAAGTAATTCTGAGCTGCAAAGTTCAGTAGGATTTTATTTTTCAAAATTGTATTGCCCGCATTTATGAATGGTTGCACGAGCATCTTGGAAGGGATAGGTTCTGAATGATTAGCCCGAGTCACTGGAGGTAGGCGGATGATCAAATTAGACATCGTTAATGAAGTTGCTAACACGATTCCGAATTTGACAAAAGTTAAAGCAGAAAAAGCTGTTGATACAATATTTGATATGATGAAGGGCGCACTCAAGAAAGAAGATCGAATTGAACTTAGAGGGTTTGGGGTGTTCCAGATCAAGCCACGCAAGAAAGGCATTGGCAGAAATCCACGTACTGGAAAAGAAGTCCGAATCCCGCCAGGGAAAACCATCAGGTTCAAACCAGGGAAGAATCTTACCAACATTAAATAGAAATTCTCCTGCACCGGAATCGAATTTATCAAAATCTGGTATTTCAAACTGTACACTAAGGTAAGAAGAAATCTGGCTTCGTTATTTTCGCATGCAAGATAAAATAAATAATGTAAACACCTTCCCTGCAAATGAGGTAGAAACTCAAAACGATCAGGACGATCCGGCGGTTTCCGAGCAAAAAGAAGAGCCAAAACGAAAGTTACTCCGAATGCCTCTGCGGTTGCGGAAATCTCTGCATTTTTCGTTATTCCTGCTTACCATAATAACTACGTATCTGGTCGGTTTTGACAGCGTCGTCAGCAATTATGTATTTGAAAACAACATTTCCTACAGATCTCTTGGAGATTTGAGCGGTCTGCTATTTGATCAGCGGTTCTTTGGTCCGACGCTTGTATATGTCCTTGCTCTCCTTGGATTCCTGACGGCACATGAAATGGGGCATTACTTAATGTGCAGGAAATATGGAATTAAATGCACGCTGCCTATTTATCTGCCGAATCCTTTTATTTTCGGTACCTTCGGAGCGGTTATACGAATCAAGAGTCCTATCAGAGACAAAAAAGCGCTCTTTGATATCGGGATTGCCGGCCCCTTAGCTGGTTTCATCGTCGCATTACCGATTCTCATTGTTGGAATGTCGCAGTCAATTGTCCTTCCGGCGTCTTCGCTGTCGTCATCCTCATCGGACA
>JAKSCY010000518.1 GCA_022360355.1 Chlorobiales bacterium | reverse complement strand
GGGCACTACAAAGTCCGTGTACCTGTGACGATGGACATGAATGGTATGGAAGTGGCGGTATGGACCCACGTCTTGGTCGGTGCCAATCCTGGCCCGACCCTGACTTTGCTGTCAGGGTTGCACGGCAACGAGTGGCTGCATCTTGGGTTCTTTCGGCGCTTTGTCCAAGGTTTCGATCCGGGCCTGGTATCGGGTCGAATCCTGGTCATACCAATCGCCAATGCGGTGGCTTTCGGTGCCTTGTCGCGATCTGTGCCCGACCAGTCGGATAGTGCTGATGCCAACCGTGCTTTCCCCGGCGGGACGGGCCGCAGGTTCAATTGGTTGGCCGATCAGATGGCTGCCACTATCGCCGCGAAAATCTTGCCCTCCACCGACTACTTGCTTGACTTCCACCTGGGTATCTGGGGTGTGACGATGGGATCTTCTGTCGTGGGCACCGACTATTCGGACCGGGAAGTAAATCGGAAGAGCTTTGACCTGAGTCTGGCTTTCGGTACACCGCTGATCTTGGCTGCGAGAATGGTCGGCCACTGGCCAGGACCCAAGTCGGCCCAGAGCTATGCCGGTGAGGTGTTGGGGGTGCCGGCCACTGGAAGCATGCTCGGCGGTGCAGGTTTCGACCGGCAGCTTGAAGGGCAATGGTTGGACGCCAATCTGCAGGGGGTCTACAACGTCATGATCCGCCTCGGCATGCTGCCGGGTGAGATGGTGCTTCCCAAGCGCTACTTGGTGCACCAAGGCGTGCAGCGCATTAGTCCCAATATGGGCGGGCTGCTCGTCCCGGTCAACGAGGTCGAGACCTTTGCGCGGGAGATCCGAGCGGGAGAGCTCCTGGGGCGTGTTGTCAGCCCATTTACGCTGGAGACCTTGGAGGAACTCTCTGTACCTGTGGATGGCTACCTGGCCTATTGGTCACGCCAATATCCTATCCGACCCGGTGAATGGGCCTATGCCGTGATCCCCAAGGACGATGCGGGGACACGGTGGATTGACAACCCTCTCCTTGAACAGTAGTGAAAGGAGGCCACAATGGCCAACGAGATCTATGATATTGTCATAAGACGGGCCACAATCTATGACGGTAAAGG
>JAKSCY010000519.1 GCA_022360355.1 Chlorobiales bacterium | reverse complement strand
TTACGATCTGACCGGCAGTATACGCCATGGGGGATTCAACTTTCTGGGGAACCACTCCTATGAGTTTTGCGCGATTTACCGGGCGTATCGATCGTATATCCTTACCGAAAAGCAGCACCCTGCCTTCCACCGCTTTCAGCAGCGCTGCGGCTGTTTTCAGCAACGTGCTTTTGCCACAACCGTTAGGGCCAATCAGGGAAATGAACTCCCCTTCCCTCACATGAAAACTGATATCGTCAAGGACCATACGGCCCTTGTAACCAGCTTTAACGCTTTCGAATGTCAACGCCGCAGCACGTCCCATATAATCCCGCTTTCTGTGAACCGCCTCATCCTATCCATGTACTTTTCATTTTACGCTGAAGAATCAGCAAAAAGAACGGGCCTCCGGCTAAAGCCGTTACAACACCGACAGGGACTTCTATCGGGGCAAGCACCGTTCTGGCAAAAGCGTCACAGACAGCAAGGAAAGTCCCTCCTCCGATAGCAGAAAGAGGAACCAGCCAACGGTGATCCGGTCCGAACATCGCCCTTGCAACATGCGGCACAATAAGCCCGACGAACCCTATCATCCCCGCCATTGAAACCGCAGTTGCCGCCATCAGCGTCGCACAAAGCAAACCGACCATAATCACCACATCGGCATTGATCCCCTGATAGTGAGCCATCTCGCGGCCAAGCGTCAAGGCGTTCAATCTGGAAGAAAGAAGCCACGCACCGCCAATACCGGACGCAATAAACAGGACAGAAACAAGACGCTGGCCTCCCGGCACAGGCTGCAGGTTCCCCAGCATCCACCAGACAACATTGTGCAGCCCCTCGACACTGGCCATGGATACAAAAAACATGATCAAACTCGAACAGATGGCACTGATGATAACCCCGCTGAGAATAAGGCTGTACACCGAAGGGACACCACCGCTGCCTTTGCTGGCTATGCCGTAGACAAGAAAAAGCGTTGCTACTGCCGAAACAAACGCAGTTAAGGGAAGACTAAGTGGAACGGCAGCAACAGCCCCGAAAAGAATAGCCATCGTCGCTCCCAATCCTGCGCCGCCACTGACCCCGAGCACATAAGGCTCTGCAAGAGGATTACGCAGAATCGCCTGAAAAACCACCCCGGAAACAGATAATGCCGATCCTACAAGCAATCCCATGACAAGCCGGTTGAACCGGAGAGCCATGATTGCCTTCCCCACCGGCTCATTAAAATCCGGCAACATCACACCTGTCGGTCCAAGGAGAAGCGAAAGGCCAAGAAGCAGAGGAACCGCAACAAGGAAAAGCACAATTCTTACAGCCGGTATGGTATTCAGTCCCTGCATTACCGTCGAACGCATGGTTGTATTCTGGTATTTTTTCAAATTACGCCCAATATAAATAAGTGCAACAAGAATATTCGCTTAAAGCGTTCCAGGCACCTCGCATCCGGGGCATGAATCATTCAGCTCAGGGATATGCCACTTTGGCCGATCCGTTCAGGTTTGAACAACAAAACGCAAAAAAAGCCCGACAGCAAGAAACAGAAAAGCGCTCAACCCCATAAGCCTGATTGCTTGCCTCAGTGTGCCGGTGGCGCAGTCGGGTTCCTCAATCCCGAGATATGGGAGTTCCTGCCTGATCCCCTCATAGTATCGCGGGCCACCGAGCCTTACCCCAAGTGCACCGGCAAACGCCGCTTCCGGATACCCTGCATTCGGGCTGGCATGATGTCTTGCTGTACGTAAAACCGAACGAAACACAGCATACCCGTCAAGCCGCAGGATCCAGGCGGCAAGACCGACAACCGGAACAGTAAAACGTGCCGGCAGGTAGTTAGCAAGATCATCAAGTTTAGCAGAAGCCCATCCGAACTCCAAATATCGTTCATTTTTATAACCGAATATCGAATCAAGCGTGTTTATCGCCTTATAGGCCATTGCGCCGACGGGCCCGAAAAGCAGAGCATAAAACATTGGAGCAGTTACACCGTCAACCGTATTTTCAGCAACACTCTCCACAGATGCCCGAACCACGTCACTCCCTTCCATCCCTCGAACATCGCGCCCGACAATCATTCCGACTTTTTCTTTCGCAAGCTGAAGATTACCCTGTTCAAGCGCAACCAACACTGCACGGGCATGCCGGGCAAGATCTTCGGTTGCAAAACAAAAATACAGTACCGTAACCGACGCAACAATCCCGAGTACGGGATGTGCAAACGAGCACAGCCAAAGCACACTCCATGTACTTGCCGCTGTTCCGCCAACAACAGCGGCCGCGGTGACAACTCCGGCGAACCGCAGGGAAATCCGTCTGAATTTTCGCAACAGCGTTTCGGTTTTCATTGCCAGCAAGCCGATCATTCTGACGGGATGAGGCAACTTGCG
>JAKSCY010000664.1 GCA_022360355.1 Chlorobiales bacterium | reverse complement strand
GGGAAAAGGTTATGGTGTTGCTGACCGACGGGGAGCACAACAGGGGTGAGATCGGCCCTGTGACGGCTGCCGGGATTGCCGGGAGCGAAGGGATGCGTATCTATGCCATAGGGGTGGGCGTGCAAGGGCGGCAGTCAGAGAGCCGGGAGTCGATTATTGAAGGCAGGGGGGCTGGTAAGGAGGCGGTGCTCAGAAAAGTGGCAGATCTGACAGGAGGAAGGTACTTCAAGGCTTCAGACGAAGAAGGTCTTAAAAAGGCGTTCCGGGAGATTGATGCGCTGGAACGCAGCCGCCTGGAAGGACCGGCAAGGGTTGTGCGGACAGATCTTTATCCTTGGTTGCTGTTGCCGGCGGTGGTGTTGCTTTTTGTTGGATTGGGGCTGGGGAGTACCAGGTTACTAAGATTTCCCTAAAAGGAAGTCGGCAGCCATCGGTTCTCAGTTGGCAGTTACAGGGTGAGTCGTTCTCGTAATCAGCGAAACGGTACCCCTCATCGTAATTCTGGGTGTTGGAATGCCCGGATGGTGAGATGGAAGTTGTTGCATTATTCGAGCAAATTTTGACTTTGTACTTTTGATTTTTGACTTCTTTTTCCTCTTGCAGCATGGACGTCATCTGTTTTGCATATCCTGAAAGGTTGTTTCTGCTGTTGGCACTGCTGCCGCTGGCCGGGGTTCTCGGTTGGGGAATATGGCGGAAGTTTCGAGCCGGAAAACTGCTTGCTGATGACAAGCTTGCCGAAAGTCTGTTTGGTGGATGGAGTGTTCGCAGAGAGGTTGCTGTCCGTCTGATGCAGTTTTTTGCAGCGGGTTTTCTGTTGGCTGCGTGGTGCGGTCCCCGGCTTTGTTCAGGAGAAAAACTGGTACGGCGGGAAGCGCTTGATATAGTGTATGTTCTTGACGTGTCGAACAGCATGCTTGCCCGTGACCTTGTGCCGGACAGGCTGGGAAGGGCCAGGCAGGAACTGTTGAGAATAAGCTGGGGAATTGACCGGGGCAGGAGGGGTCTTGTTGCTTTCGCAGGCTCGGCGGTTGTTCAGTGTCCGTTGACGAGCGACCAGCAGGCGTTCGAGACGATGTTGAGCACACTATCACCGGATTATGTCGAGGAGCAGGGCACGAACGTGAATGAGGCGCTTGATGTGGCAAGTGATATGCTCTCGGCCCGGAACAGGGAGGAGGGAACGGCTGGTGCCGGCATCGTTGTGCTCGTTAGCGACGGAGAACACCACGAGGGAGCGTTTTCCGGGGAAGCCCGAAAGCTGAAGAAAAAAGATCTGCGGTTCATCGTTATCGGAGTCGGGGAGGAAAAGCCTGTTACCATTCCGTTTCAGGGTGAAGCTGGTGCTTCGGATTCAGTCAAGCGGGATGCAGAGGGAGGGGTGGTTATGACCGCATTCAGACCGGCGTTGCTCGGGCGGCTTGCCGACGAGGCAGGAGGGGTGTTTCTGCACAGTAGTAACGCCGAGCCGGTTTCGGACAAGGTGCTCGAAGCGCTTGGTGCGATAGAGGCCGATAAGCGGTGGGTTCGCGAGCCGCGCTATCGGGAAGAGATCTATCATTATTTCGTGCTCGCGTCGGTGCTGTTGCTGCTTATAACTCTGCAGAGGCGTTTGTAATCAATAGCAAAGGCTGAGCAGGGGCGCACGGGCGGGTAGCTGGATTTTTTTGTAAAGATTCTTACATTGAGCGTAAGTTTCATTGTTTCATCCACCAACGGGTC
>JAKSCY010000059.1 GCA_022360355.1 Chlorobiales bacterium | reverse complement strand
GCAAGGTGCTTGAAGTATATACCTAAAAGAGGAATTGCCATGATTAATACAATGGTATCGTTTTATGAAAACGCAACTTTCGGGCAAGTTAAACTAGTAACGAACAATGAGAGCAGGGATATTTATACAGAAAGAGTTCGTTCGTCCTGGGTACCTGACCCGGAGGTGTTTTTGGCTATCGAACTTCTCAAAAATTCTGATGGTCAAGTATTGGATCTTGGGGCGAATATTGGTACGTGGTGTCTACCTGTATGCTTAGGAAGCAAAAAGAAAGTAGTTGCATTTGAAGCTTTGCCAGATAATGTAACCCTTCTGAAGGATGCCATTAATAAAAATATGCTTAGTGGCGACGTTAAAGTTATCGATTGTGCTATTTGGGATTGTGATACTAATCTAAATTTTTCGGGAACTAGTGCATATGGTACAGTTAATCCAAACGGCAAACTCAAAGTGGTTGCGAGGAGCCTCGACAGTTTGTATGGGGAAGGACGCATTAATAATCCTTCTCTGATCAAAATTGATATTGAGGGCTGTGAGCTTAGAGCGATAGAAGGAGGGAGAAGATTTTTGAAATCACTCCCTGACATTATTTTCGAAGGTAATGGAGCGCATGGTGTTGCTCAAGGTTACTTTCCTCAGGATATAGTTGCATTGCTGGAGGATATGGGTTACCACCTGTATATGATATTTAAAGATTTATTGATTCCAGTGAATCGCAAAACTTTTCAGCCATTTGGCCTGATCAATTATCTTGCAACCCGAAAATCACTTCGATCTTTAAAATCATTCAAATTGGGACACCTAAAGCCGGAGACAGTGGAAGAGAGAGTTACGATAGCGCTGACAAAAATGAATCCGCGTTATGCAAGGTTTATGAAGCTTCAGTTGGAGAAAGGAACTTTTGAAATTTCTGAATCAGTCTCCCGGATTATAGAAATGCTTAGTATATCATCTGCTTAATTCTTTGTTTCAGCATGCAGAAGTGAACTTGCTACATTGGCCCGGCTCATGGTATTGACAGAAACTTGGTCCTAAGCTTCCTCTTGCCATTCCCCTGTTGTAAAGTATCAGCGTTAAAACAGATTGATGTCCATATACAAGATGCTTTTTTAACCTATGATTCCATGTGTTGAGCATGAATATTTATGTAAACCTTTCCGCAATCAATTTTGGCTTAGCTTTAGGCGTGTGGCATTTCGCGAAGCGGTTATTGCGAGAATTAAGGCATCGCGACGACATCCAGCTGACCGGTATGGAGTTTCATAGTCTTCCACTGCCCGACGAGTACAAAAATTTGTTCGCCCAAGTTCATGATTCAGCTGGTTGTAAATCAGCTTCTGATGGGGTTGAGTTGCTTCTTCACCACTTTCAAACACCACTCACAAAATGCCCTTACGTTGTCATTTTTCACGATCTTCACATTTATGATATGCCTTGGAAATATCCGAATCCACAGGATAGGGTTTCTAAATTGGAAATGCTTATGGCTTCAGCTGCTGCAATCGTTACACACTTTCCAAGAACGTATTTTGATTTTCCAAAAGTCAGTGAAAAGGTTCCAAACGCCCTGTTTTTAACCATTTCCCCTACTATGCGCGCGAGCGTAAAAACTTCCAACGAAAACGTATGCGCTGTTCTGAAAAAGTACAACGTTGAAAGAGACTCCAAACTTCTGGTTTATCCGGCTCAACTTCAGCCTCATAAGAACCATCTTGTATTTTTCAAGGCTTTAAGATTGCTTGCGGCGGAAGTGAGTAACCTGAGGGTTGTGTGCTGCGGCAGCGAGTTTGCGGAGTCTTACACTAATACATTAAAAGAGGCTTTAAACGAGCTTGGGCTTCAGGGTATTGTATTTCTGCCTGGTTATATTGACGAATTTGAGTTGCAGGCTTTATATGAACGCGTTGACTTGGTCGTTTCTCCGAGCCTCGCCGAGGGAGGAGCGTATATTGCTCAGGAAGCTATTGTTGAAAATAAAAAGATAGCGTTGTCCTCAATAAGATCGGTCCGTATGCATTTAAAGTTCATGAGGGCAAATGTCCCTTTGTTTGATCCACTCGACATTAGCAATATGGCTGAAACTTTGTTCAAAGCCCTTAACGAAGGGCAAAATAATGATACAGCAAAGATCACGATAAATTCATGGTCCTGGAGTGACCTGAGTGATCAATATATTTCCATTCTGCGATGGGTGAGTGAGGGAAAGCGTAGCGGCGCAATGCCGGCTTTCTCAGGTGTTGACACAGGCCTGGCTCTTGCCGGCAATACAGTTATTTCTTAATCTTTCTGAGGACGATTCTCTCATGAACATTGACCGGACGAGATTAGACCTTGCCTGGAAGGAAGTTGAAGAAACTATTCAGGTTCCCCCCAAAACAGTTGACTATCAGCTTGAGTGGGGGGCAAGACGAGAAGCCTTTTATGAAAAGGTTCGTTATATCCCGATTTCTCAAAATGAGGCAGCAAGATTATCCACGCTCAAGAATAGATTTCTTAATGAAAGAATTTTCATTATCGGTAATGGGCCAAGTCTTAACAAAACCCCTCTCCATCTCCTTCAAAATGAATATACATTTATAACCAATCGTGCTTATCTGTTATTTGACCGTCTGGATTGGCGGCCTACATTCTATACTGCTTTGGACTGGCGTGTTGTGCCTGACGTGGCGCATGAAATTAACCTGTTGAACGGTATCGTTTGTTTTTTTGAAAAACGTTTTCAAGGTATTCTCAGGGATGACAGCGATGTCTACTGGTATACCCATGGGCCGGCTTTGGATCCCGCAGACAAGGTATTTGCTTACAACCTCGACCAGGGGATTAGAGGGGCCGGGTCCGTAATCGGTACTTGTATCCAGATTGCATTTTATCTTGGCTTTAGAGAAATATATCTGATTGGCTGCGATCTCGGTTATAAAGTTTTACAATCGGTTCAGCAGAGTGGCGAAGACAAGTTTGGTAATGGCGTCAAGCTACGCCTCACTAGCACGCAGGATGATGACCCTAACCACTTTGACCCGAGATACTTCGGAAAGAATCGTCGGTGGCACGACCCAAATGTCAAACGAATGATTTCAGGTCACGAGCAATGTCTTATTGGTGTGGAAGAGGCAGGTGGAAAAATATTTAATGCTACGATTGGCGGGGAGCTGGAGGTATATCAGCGTATAGATTTCGAAAGTTTATTTCCCTGTGAGAGAAGCGGCCCGTCACCCCGGCAAAAAATTAACGCGCTGCTTAACGATTTGAAAGAAATTGAGATGTTTCCGCATTCCTCTGAGTGTTTGGTTGGCGATTATCTAAGGTGTGAACATTCCCATTTCGATGAGACTGATGTAATTTGTTCACTTATCGGAAGCAACCCCGGCTTTATGCTTGATGTCGGGGCACATATAGGGTCTTCTTGTTTGCCTTTTTTGGAAAAAAGGTGGCAGGTACATGCTTTTGAGCCCGATGGTGACAATCGAAGGGTGTTAGTGAGTAATGTAGAGAAGAATGGTTTCCAGGATCAAATTGTCATCGACAGTAGAGCTGTAGGTGATCGGGAAATGGCTAATGTCGACTATTTTAACTCCGATGTGAGTAGCGGCATTAGTGGGTTATCGGCTTTTCATGAGTCTCATAAAAGTAATGGTACTGTTGACGTTGTGCCTCTTGAAAAGGTTTTGGATCAAAATACTGTTCAGCAGGTTGATTTTTTAAAAATCGATACAGAAGGTTTCGACCTGTTCGTCCTCAAGGGTTTCCCATGGAGCAGGTTGAGGCCGGGAGTCATTGAGTGCGAGTTCGAAGACTCCAAGACGGTGCCTCTGGGATACAACTTCCATGATCTCGCTCGTTTTCTTCTTGATAAAGGGTATTCTGTTTATGTGAGTGAGTGGTATCCCATTATTCGTTATGGCATCCGCCACGACTGGCGCCGCCTGATGCGCTACCCCTGTAAATTGGCCGATCCCGAGAGCTGGGGTAATCTGCTCGCATTCCGGGACCCGATTGACGAGAAAGCTCTGGTGGCGACATTGGGCAAGATGGCCAAGCCGGTTACACCTACGGTACAGGCAGTCAGGGGCGGAATGGCGGTTAAGATGAAATGGCCAGGCTTCCGGATTGAGCAGAGTCCGTGCTACGTGTCAGCAGGATCGAATCAGTGGCGCTACACGCATTCGGACGCCAAACAAAAATTTTGGATTGCCGCAGTCAGTATGCCCGGCCGGACGGTCGCCCGTGGCTTTGTCGGCGGCCTGCGTTTGCTGACCGACCGCGCCATGACGATCAGCGTCTCATTGGCCCGTTATGGTAATGAGGATTATGAAGGGACTTCAAAGTCTGTTAAGCTTGTGCCAGGCGTAGCGCAAAAGGTAAAACTCGGCAAGGAATTTACCCATGGGCACGCCGCATTCAAGCTGCAGGTGGAGGTACTGGAGCTGGAAGGCGGCGGCAGCGCCCTGTTGACCGTTGATGGCTTGTATATGAGCGAGTCGCCGGCGAGCATCCGCCGCCGCGTGGGTGAAACGAATTTGAGCTTGCGCGAGGCGAATCGCTTGTTCCGCGAAAGAGATTTTTCAACGGCGATGGGGATGTATCTACTCTTGTACCAGAGACAACCATTGAAGATCTATTCCGATAACGCGTTGATGGCTGCGCGCAAACTGGACATGGACCCCGTGGTAACGGTAGAGGAAATGCTGTAGCGGTTGGCCTTTGGAGACCCAACAACAGTTATGACAAATATTTCCGTTCCACAGGTTTCAGTGATGATGCCCTCTTTCAATCAGGTGGAATTTATCGGGGCTTCCGTGGAAAGTGTTCTTTCGCAAAGCTTTACCGATCTTGAGCTGATTGTCGCCGACGGAGGTTCCTCCGACGGTACGGTGACCCTGCTGGAAGGGTTGCAGAAAGAAGATGGCAGATTGCGATGGTTTTCGGAGCAGGATAACGGTCCTGCCAGTGCCCTGAACCGTGCCCTTGCAAAAGTGCGCGGCGGCATTGTAGGGTAGTTGAATTCTTAGGAGTTGAGTCATTGTGAAAAAGTAAACCGGGATACATAACAAATGAAGGTATTACAATTCGTCAAACCGCCTAAAAAAGCGAGCAGACAAGGTTCCCCGGAAAACGATGTCAGGAGACAGGTCGACCGGTTGTCCGACCATGAGCTGCTCAAAGCCGCAAATGCTTACTTTGCGCATATTACAACTGATAGCATTCAGTGTAAAAAACCGTTTTCGGATCCGGCGGCATCGCCGACGCTGATCAGGAATCTCGGGACTCTTCTGCAGGCTGCGGACTTGTTTCGCGGGGCTCGGGTGCTTGACTTCGGCTGTGCAACAGGCTGGTTGTCGCTTGGTATAGCCCAGATGGGCTGCGATGTAATCGGGTTGGATGTAGCTCCCTCCGCCCTTAAACTGGCGGAACGTCTGAAGACGAGGCGGCGGGTGGAAAGCGACGGGCGGGTGGAATTCCATGTGTATGACGGGCGAAGGCTTCCTGTGGACGACGAAAGCGTCGATCGAATTGTTTGTTACGACGCATTTCATCATGTTCGCGACCAGGCGTCTGCCTTGAAGGAGTTTGCGCGTGTGCTCAGGGATGGCGGGCGTGCTGCTTTTCTCGAACCGGGTCCCAGGCATTCCGGAACAATTGGGGCCCAGACGGAGATGGCTCGTTACAAGGTGATTGAAAATGATGTCAGTCTGCCTTCGATCGGTGAAATGGTTTCCGCAGCAGGTCTTGAGGTCCCGGAGGTGCTGGTCCAGTTCCAGCGGCCTCAACGGCTCTCTTTTGAGGAGTTTGTGAGCTGGAGCAACAAAGGCATCAGTGGAAAACGGGCGAAAGTTCTGATGCAAACCCTGCTGAACCAGTTGACCGACACGCAGTGTTTTTATATCCGGAAAGGGAGTGAACGTTCCGACAGCCGTCAATTTGCGGGTTTGGGAGGCAAGTTACGCATGCTTTCACTGGAAGCTGAAAAGGCCGGAGGAACTCCCGGCATGGCTTTCAAGGTTGTTTTGTGTAATACCGGTACTGGACAATGGCTGACTGAAAAAGTCGGCTCTGGTCAGGTCCGGCTCGGTATTCAGTTGCTCACCGGGGACGGCGGTGTCCTGAACCTGGACTATGCCCGGTTTAATCTTGATGTTGCATCCGTTCAGCCCGGGCAGGAGATTGTCGTTGACGGTGTGTTCCGCCTTCCGCCCCGGGATGATTACATGCTTCGCTTTGACCTGGTATCCGAGCATGTTGCCTGGTTTGCCCAGCATGGCAAGTCGACACCTCTGGACCTGACTTCCCGTGAACTCAAGGAAAAAGCATTTCCCGGAACATCCTGATCGATGAACTTCCCCCCAAAAACTGTTCCGATATTAAGATGGAGTCTTGCGGCAATGAGAGTATCCTCGGGGCTGCGAAGCTGATCTCAGCCTGACTCTCCCAAGAGCGCATCGGCCAGCCGGAAGACGTTGCACTCTTGGCGCTTGCCATGGCCGAAAGTGGTATGAACTTCCTGCAAGGTGCTTGTATCTGACCGCCTTCATGATCCGGAATGATGATGAATATTGTAAGGTCTCTTTTAATAGGTATCCGTATGTGCGTCAAAAAGTGACTTACCTGTTAAAATAAATAAAGATTTTCGCAAATGAACTACATGAAATTGGAGGAAGATCGTAGTATTCCTTTTGATGCCGAGCGTCTTTCTTTGTTTAAAAATATACACTCAAGAGAGCGCTGTTTTATCATAGGAAATGGCCCGTCGCTGAATAAGACGGATTTGTCAAAATTAAAAGGCGAAATCACTTTTGGTGTAAATGAAATATTTTATAAGACCCGAGAGACAGGTTTTGTTCCAACATATTATGTGGTTGAGGATAATCATGTGCTGAGAGATAACAAAGAGGCAATAGAAGAGTATGATGTGAAATATAAGTTTTTCCCTTCTATATATCGGAAATTAATCAGTCCTTCAGAAAACACGTTTTACTTCCTTTATAATAGAGGTTTTTATGAAAAGAAGAGTCCTAACTATCGAATACCTAGATTTTCAGCTGATATTGCTGATAGAGTTTATGGTGGGCAAACAGTGACTTATACAAATCTTCAGATAGCTTATTATATGGGTTTTTCTGAGGTTTATCTTATAGGAGTGGATTTTTCATATGTGATACCTGAATCTGCTATTGTGAATGGATTTGATATTACATCGACTGAAGATGATGAGAATCATTTTCATCCAGAGTATTTTGGAAAGGGTAAAAAATGGCATGATCCTCAATTGAGCCAGGTTTTGAAAAGCTATGAGTTTGCAGATCTTGTTTTTAAGTGGGACGGTAGAAGAGTTTATAATGCAACGATTGGGGGGTCACTTGAGGTATTTATGCGTAAAGATTACGATTCGATTTTCTTAAATAAAAATAAAGGTGAAAAAAATATATCATTACTTTTAGAAAATAAGACTCCAATTAGTATTGCGAATAAGTATTTTCGTAATGGCGAATACGAGAGAGCTATGGAATCTTATTGTGATTTATATGAGGAAAATTCAGGTTTTGTTTCTTATTATAATAATTTGTTCAGAACCTTTGAGGAAGTCGTTAAAAAAGGTGTACGGGTGAATGAGAATCTTTTTTTTAGAACAAAAAAAAATATTAGAAAAAATTCGGATTTTTTTATAGAGAATGAGGCTAATAAAGAGTCTCTTTTTCCACAGCATGGATCGTTAGAAATTACAACAAATATTGGATGTTCAATATCATGTAAGGCATGCCCTCAATCCCTTTTGACAAAGAATTATACTAAGCAAATATCTATCACCAATAAATGGAATAGTACTAGCAAGCAAATGAGTCTTGTTGATTTTAAAGAAATGCTTGAAAAAATTCCTAGAAAAGTAAGAATAGACTTTTCAGGTTTCAGCGAGCCATATCTGAACAAATCATGCTCAGATATGATACTTTTTGCTACAAATAGAGGTCATGAAGTGACGCTGTTCACTACTCTTGTGGGTATGACTTATTTGGACCTCGAAAAATTAAGAGGTATAATATTTGATTGGTTATGTCTACATGTTCCAGATGTAAATCAAAATACAAAGATTAAATGCGATGATTGTTATTTGGAATTGTTCGAGCAAGTTTTGGATGGTGGTCTGAGAAGGAAAAAATTAAACTTCAGTTATCATGGATCTATTCATCCAGAGATAGCTAAGAGATTGGATGAAAGAGGTATAAAGTATCCTCCAGTTCCTATGCGGAATCGTGCTGGTAATCTGAAAAATAATGATTTGATAAAGGTAAAAGAAAAATCGATAAAAGGAAGGATTTCATGTGAAGCTTCAGGTAATCAATTGAATCAGAATGTATTGCTTCCAAATGGTGATATGGTTATGTGTTGTCAAGATTATGGACTTAGGCATGTCTTCGGAAATCTTATGCGTGAAGAATACTATTCTGTTTTCGAAAATATAGAGTATCAAAAAGTTAGAGGAGCGCTTAATGATGATTCGGTTAATGTTTTGTGTCGAAGCTGTGATCACTCAATGTCTAAAAGACCGTCAATAGTTAGTGTTATTATACCCGTTTATAATGTTGAAAAATATCTTGAAAAATGTATTGATTCTGTTGTTAATCAGACATTAAAAGACCTGGAGATTATTGTTGTTAATGATGGTTCAACCGATGCCGGCTTGGAAATTGCTGAGCAATATGCAGCATCGGATCATAGGATTGAAATATATACTCAAAAAAATAAAGGTCTTGGTGGTGCTAGAAATACAGGGTTAGCAAAGGCTACAGGGGAATATGTTTTTTTTCTGGATGGGGATGATTATGTTGATTGCAATGCGTTTGCTTCCCTTTATGAATATGCATGCCAAAATGATTTGGATATTGTTGTTTTTGGTTTAAAAAGAATTGATAAGAATAGTGGGGTTATTTGGGAAAAAAGATTTGAAGAAGGTGTGCTGGGAAAGAACGAAGCTTTTTCTGATGCTTTAACCTTTAATTTCACCCCTTCAGTTGCAAATAAATTATATAGAAGAGAATTGTTTTCTCAGTATGATGTTAGTTTTCCAGAAGGTTTTCTTCATGAGGATATACCAGTGACATATAGACTCTTTTGGTATGCAAATAGAATAGGTTCTCTCTCACAAAGCTATTATTATTGGCTTCAAAGGGATGGGTCAATAACCGGTGTTTTTTCTTGCAAGCATATCGATGATGTTATGACTGCTTTTTCAATGATTAAGAGTTTTTTGATTGAACAGAGTCAGTATGAAAAGTTTAAGGATGACTTTTATAGTGGATGTTTGGCAATGTTTATCGTTCTCTATAAACGCGCAATGAATTCGATGAAGAATAAAGATAGAGAAAATTTTGTGAAATATTTGAGAGATAAGATTGAGTCTGTCGATTTTTTTTGTGATTTTGATGCCGGGTCTTTTGTCTCTCGTCACAGTGAAAAGTATAAAGAATATGAGCAAATAAAAGAGAAGGCTCTCAAGTATGAGAAAGATATTTGTGCTATTTGAGTCAAAGGCATTATAGGGTCTTTGGTTTGAAAAGATATATGAAAATGAAGTAGAAGAGTAGATATGCAGTATGATGGTGCGCTAAAAAATGATCATGGATAGTGCTTCCGCTCCACAGGTTTCAGTGATGATGCCCTCCTTCAATCAGGTGGAATTTATCGGGATTGCTGTGGAAAGTGTTCTTTCGCAAAGCTTTACCGATCTTGAGCTGATTGTCGCCGACGGAGGTTCCTCCGACGGTACGGTAACCCTGCTGGAAGGGTTGCAGAAAGAAGATGGCAGATTGCGATGGTTTTCGGAGCAGGATAACGGTCCTGCCAGTGCGCTGAACCGCGCCCTTGCAAAAGTGCGCGGCGGCATTGTAGGGTGGTTGAATTCTGACGATGTTTATACTCCCGGTGCCATCGGGCGTGCGGTTCGGACGCTGGTTGACGATCCGGAACTGTTGATGGTTTATGGGCACGGGCAGCACATCGATGTGTCGGGAAAGGCGCTGAATCTCTACCCGACGCTTCCCCCTGATACTCCTCTTGACAGGTTTTCTGACGGCTGTTTCATCTGTCAGCCGACGGTTTTTTTCCGGCGCACAATGTCTATCCTGCTTGGGGACTTTAATGAGTCGCTCAGGACGGCATTCGATTTCGATTATTGGCTTCGTGCGTTCAAGTATCACCAAAACCGTATCGGGTTTGTCGATGAGGTGCAGGCTCTTTCGCGTCTTCACGGATCCTGTATTACAAAGACCATGCGAAGAGAGGTGGCTCTGGAAGGGGTTTACGTGCTGAAACGTCACATCGGTCATGCTCCCATTCACTGGATTCTGACGCACCTTGAAGAAATGAAGGAGTCGGCAATTTCCGATCCTGCGGCATATGTGGATGAACTCCTGATGGAGGTCCGGGCTGATTTTTCGGACAAGGACCTTGAACGTGTTAAAAGGGCTGCAGCCGGACTGTTTCAATAGATGTTGAATCATTAAAACGCGATATACCGCAAAATAGTATGGTAAGATAGAGTTTTGCGGCAAGAGCAGCCTCGGGGCCGGGAAGCTGGTCCCATATCAGTCAAACACCATGTGAAACGCTCGGTTTAGGTTGGGTATAAAAGCGCATACTGTTGTGAACTTTGATATGGAACATGCATCGAGCAAGATATTTCATCTGATCATCATCAAACCGACACATTATGATGATGATGGTTATCCTATACGGTGGTTTCGTTCCCTGATACCCTCAAATTCCCTAGCCAGTATCAACGGTCTGGGAATGGATTGCCGTAGCCGGAAGGTGTTGGGAGAGGAGGTGGATATACGCTTGCATGCCCTGGATGAGACCAGCATGCATATCAATCCGCAGCGTTTGATTCGTATGATAGAACGGGACAGGGCACAGGCTCTCATTGCGATTGTAGGAGTCCAGTCCAACCAGTTTCCACGGGCGGTCGATATTGCAAGGCCATTTAGAACTCGTGGTTTGCCGGTATGCATCGGAGGCTTCCATGTTTCCGGTTGTCTGGCCATGCTGGATGAGATGCCTGCCGGGATGGCGGAGGCGCAGGAGCTTGGAATTAGCTTTTTTGCCGGTGAAGCTGAAGAGGGACGATTCGAAGTTGTACTGAAACATGCATATCGGGGTGAGCTTAAGCCCATCTATAATTATCTGGATCAACTGCCTGATATGCCCGGCCAACCCGTTCCTTTTATTGACGGTAAGGTAGTTGCTCGCACCACAGGCTGCGTTTCCAGTTTTGATTTGGGCCGTGGTTGTCCGTTCCGCTGCACGTTCTGCACCATTATCAACGTACATGGTCAAAAAAGCCGCTTTCGCACTGCCGATGACCTGGAGCGCATCATCCGCGCAAACCATGAGCACGGTATTAACCAGTTCTTTATCACGGATGACAATATTGTCCGCAACAGAAACTGGGAAGAACTGTTTGACCGGTTGATATGGTTACGGCGGGAGGAAAGGATCGAACTCAGGCTTCTTATCCAGGTCGATATGATGTGCCATCGTGTCCCCCGTTTTATACAAAAAGCGGTAGAGGCGGGAGTGGATCAGGTTTTTGTTGGCATGGAAAGTATCAATGTAGATAATCTTGTAGCTGCGGGGAAGCCTCAGAATCGCATTGACGAGTATCGCGAAATGCTTCTTGCCTGGAAGAAGTTCCCGGTGGTCTTGACGGCCGGGTATATTTTTGGTTTTCCAAATGACCGGAAAAGCACGTTTTTGCAAGAGGTGGAGACCATAAAAAGGGAGCTTCCGATTGACCTGATCTACTTCACGTATCTTACGCCGCTGCCGGGATCGGAAGACCACAAGGCTCAGGTTGAGCAGGGGCGCTGGATGGAGGAGGACATCAACAGGTATGACCTTAATCACCGGGTAACTCACCATTCGCAAATGTCCGATACCGAATGGGAAAAGGGGTACCGGGAAGCCTGGAAACGCTTTTATTCATTTGAACATATGACAACGGTGATGCAGAGGATGTATGCCTTGGGCAGTAACAAGAAGCGGACGACGGTGAATCGCCTCTGTCTTTACGGTTATTTCCCTGCATATCGGGGTATCCATCCGCTTGAGGGGGGATTGCTGAGGCTGAGAGGCCGCAAAGAGCGCCGTCCCATCTTTCCGCGCGAGCATCCTTTGATCTTCTACCCGAAAAATACATATAAGCAGTTTGTGGAAGTGCTGGGTTTTTTTCTTTTCTGGCTGAGGTTGCGGGTTGTCCGAAGACGGATCGAAAGAGACCCGAAGAGAAGGGAGTACTCCGATCAGGCAATCGCAGCGGGACACTCGATGATGCCCTGAACTGAGGCAACATTGAAACCAGCCTTTCCCAATGCTGTTCGAAAACCTTTAGAGTATAAGCTCTATAAGCAAGAATCGTCTTTTTTGATGCAGAACGTCACAGAGACACATCGTGGCCCGGAATCCTTGTCCCCGGAGACAGACATTCTGGTTGTCGATGCCGGGGTGGAATGCTTGTGTGCCTTTGGCCTTGCCGCCGACGGCAGAATAATGGCCCGTTGGACGGCTCCTTCCAGTGAAGGGTTTACTTCAGAGAATTTTCCCGAGCCGAAAAGGGAAAGCATTTCCGTTTACATTACCGGAAAAATGTTCAAACTGGCGCAAAATTACTGGAAAAGTGGAAGATATCTTCCTTATCCGGCAGTTATGTGGTCAGCTGCATCCTCGCACGCAGCGGGACAATCCGTGGCGTTGATAGAACTTTCGGCTTCCGGTTACAGGCTTTTGGGAGTGGGACCTGACGGGAAGCTGAAAGACGATCTTCTGGTGACCCATCCACGTTGCGGCGCAGGAGTCGGATTCAATATCGACCGCGTTTTACAGAAACTCGGATTGAGCAAAGGCCGTGTGGACAGTCTGCTTTCAGGATACCTGGGAGAGAAAGGGGGCGCGCAGCGCAGGGAGTTGCATACCCGTGCGGACCGTTGCGGGGTTTTTGCTTCCTCTGCAACGGTTTCGGATAAAAACCAGGGAATTCCGCTCTCTTACGCGCTTGCGGTGACCCTGAAGTCCGAAGTGTTCAAAGCCTGCTGTCATCTGAAACAACCATTTGATGAAGTTTGGCTTACAGGCGGTGTCTTCGAGTGGCAATTTTGCCGGGATTGCGCTACGGACTATCTTTGCGGCGTTGGAGTACGGCACATCCGGCATGATCGGGACCGGACGCTGGTTGTACAGGGTGTGCGCCATTTTCTGAACAAAGGAGCGGCTTCGCTTTCTGCAGAGGGGGCGGGTGTTCTGAAGGAACCTTCGCTTCATGAGTACCCTTCGTTTCTTGATCTTCGTGAGGAGCTTGAACGTGGATACAGATTTGTTCGCTTAAGGGCCGGGCATGTTCAGGAAAAGGTTTCTGGAGATGAGCCGTTGCTGGTTGCTCTCGATGCGGGGTCCACCATGGCCAAGGTTTTAGTGACCGTTGCGGACGGGAAGAGGGTTCTGTATAAAGGTGTTTTCAACAATGCAGGCGATACACTGGAAACTGTCAGAGCGGTTTTTTTCAGCCTGCGGGAACAGGACCTTTCGGTGATCAGGGTACTTGCCGTCGGACTGACCGGAAGCGCAAGGTATCAGATCCGGCAAGCCCTGATCGCGACCTATCCGCAGCTTGCCGGACGTATTGTCGTGCTGGTTGAGAACTATGCTCATGCAAGGGGGTCGGTCGAACTGGCCAGAGAACATCTTCTCAGGTTACGGAAGGCAGGTATTACGGACGTGGAGGAAAAACGCTGCATTCTCGTCGATGTGGGTGGCGAAGATACCAAGATTTCCAGTATCGACTTTCCGAAAGCAGAACTTTTCGACAATGTCATGAATATCAAATGTTCTGCCGGAACCGGTAGTTTGCTCGATTCTCTGGCGGCACTGTTCCGGATACCGGATATTCAATCTGCAGCGGATATGGCAATGAGAGCTCCAAAAGCCTATGCGCTAAATGCAACATGCGCGGTTTTTCTCCTGGAGGATGCCCGTTTTCTTCAGGCTGAAGGGCGAGGCCAGCCGGAAATCCTGGCTTCTGCCATTTGGGCGGTTGTCGAAAATATGTCCAGAACGCTCTGGAAACAAATTGCCATTCCTGAACATGCGATTATCCTGCTGCACGGGCAGACCATGCAGAGCGATCCGTTTCCCCTTGCTGTCGCTGAACGTATGCAAGAGATTGCCGGCGGTCGTGCCTATTGTCTTGTTCCGCCCGATCCGGGCCACAGGGCCTGTTTCGGGTTGATCACGACCATGACACTTGAGAAATGGGGGAGTCCTGTTTCTTTGCGGCTGCAGGGGTTTACGGACAAGCTGTTTGAAAAGCGGATCGTTCAGTGTCGCGGTGCGGCGTGCGGTGATCATGATGCTCGTTGCAACCGGACACAATTGAGCGGGATGGATACGGGCGGTAAACGGGTCCGCTTTCTGCTCGGAGGATGCAGCGCTGTCAATGAACAAGAACCTTCCCGGAGAGAAAAAACGTGTGCTTCACGCGATCTGTACGGCGAGGTCTGGACGTTTATTTCGGATCGTCTTCCGGTTTCTTCAGATCCGGACCGTTTGGTGCTTCCCCGCAGCTTTGCTGCTTCCGAGTGGGGGCTTTTTTTTGCCGAACTTTTTCTCTCATCCGGCATTCCTGTCCATACGGACAACGTTGTGGAAAAAGATATTCGGCGGGGGAGAGCATATTTCCAGATAGATACCTGTGCACCTCATATTGGTGCAGTCGGTCAGATGCTGCGTCTTGCCGGGCAGCCGCACGGCATGATTCTGGCGCCCCAGATCGAGTTTTTGCCTGTTCGGGGGGAATCGCTCAGTCGCACATGCACCATCAACCAGGGTGGTATGGCTGTTGCCATGGGAATAGCGCAAACCGTTGTTCCTGGAAGCCGCATTCACCTGTTTCATGTTGACCTGAAGATGCAGGACCTGGACATGCTGGCGCATAAACTGTTTCCGAAAATGCGGCCGGTCTACGACTATTACGGTGTGCAGATCGATTTTCATGAGTTCAGGGAAAGGGTGCACCGGGGGATGAATGCCTGCAGTGAACTGCGCAAGGAAGCTGGAGATTTTGCCGCCGCCTCCGGACGGGAAGTACTTGCGACAGGGGATGATATCGCTCTGGTCGTGGGACGGGAATACATACTTAATCCGGGAGTATACGACAGTCATGTCGGAAGATTGCTCCGGGACAAAGGCCTTGCAGGGATACCGGCTTATCTTCTCGACGTGCAGTGTGATCCGAATTTTAATCATGTTTACTGGCGCAATGCGCATCAGATTGCAACTCTGGCGGCTGCGGGTGCAAAAGGAGCTGTCCACAGGGTTGTACGGCATCGGGGACTGAAAAAACTGCTCCAGGGAATAGAAGAAGAGGACAACAGGTTATTGCCTCTCGTCCAGGTTTCGACGTTTCTCTGCGGTCCGGACAGCGTAACCAACCCACTGGTAGAGACGCTGGTGAAACAGCGTCCTTACCTGCGTATTCAGTCGGATGCGGCCATCAAGGAGCTTGCTCATCTGGAAAACCGGATCAACACGTATGTGAAGCAGCTTGCCTGTGAAGGCCGGTTTCATTTTTCAGGCAATGGTGAGCTGTTTGACGTGGAGCTTTTCCAGTCATTTACTCATCAGGAACCGCCGGATCCTCGTACTGATGTGATCGCGTTTCCAACGCTTTCCGACAACCGGTCTCTGGTTGCGGTTTTGAGAAGTGCGGGTTTTACCTGCATTGACAACTATTCTGAAGACTACCGGTTAACCGAAGCAATTGCCCGTGGGCGTGCTGTTGCCGGTGACGCAGTCTGCGCGCCGCTGGCTGCGGTGTACGGCGATGTGTTGTCCATTGTAAAGATGTTTCGCAAACACCGTGCCGTCGATCCGGAGTTTGCTGGAAAAAAGCGTCTTTTAATTTTCAACAACAAGGGATTGGGGCCGTGTCGGCAAGGACAATATGTTGAAATACACAAATTGTTTCTCCAGCAGGGTGGATTGAGCTTTGGAGGAGGCAGCCGGGAGGACGATGATTTCATTCGTTTTCTGGTCAGTCATGAAAACAGGGGATTTAATGCGGCTTTTCCTCAATGGGTGTTTCTGCGAGGTATTCAAAGTGCTGTTTTGCAGGGAGTGCTGCATCAGCTATGGGCTGATGGGATTGCCAGATGTTTTTCTGCTACGGAAGTACAGTTGTTTCAAAAAGCTTTTGACACCTTGAAGCGTGAGCTGAACGAGGTATTGCAGCAGATTTCCCCTTCATTACGCGCGCAGCGTCTGGTGTCGCGTACCGGCGGCTGGAAAGTACCTGCAACGCTGGTAAAGTTTTTTGCATATGGATTTCACCGCAATCCTCTTGTGCCGAAACTGAGAAAGTTTCGCCGCATCTGGTGTGTGCGTTCAAAGCCGCGGCGGCCAATACGCATTCATATTGATGGAGAAGTGTATATGCGGACGGCACAGTTCGAGGATCTTCACCGTGAAATCGTGCGGCTGATTGGCCAGAGAAAAGTTGAAATTACCTATACCCCGGTCTGGTGTTTTCTGGACTACAAGCTTGCCGGTATGATGATGCGTTCCCGTGAGGCTGTTCAGGAAAGCAAAGAGGAGATTGCCCGTTCCAGTGATACCGTGTTTCAGGAGCAGCGGCGTGAGTTTCTCCGAAAGCAGCAAAAACGTTATTACACCGTTCTCGGAATAGAAAAAGCCCTTCGTCACATACTTGCGGCGCCTCTTTACCGGGCAGCCGGACTGGGCATGCCTGAGTCGATGCCGAAAGTACTTGAAACAGCAGGGGTTGTTGTTTCCACACGCCGGCCAGGCGGTGAATTGATGCCGTTTGTCGGAGAGGCTGTTTTGAAGCTGCAAAAAGGGTACGATCTTATACTGAATGTGGCCCCGGAAGGATGTATGGTGTCATCCATGGGGGAGGCTCTCGGCAGGTCGATCCAGCGTGCATGTCCTGAAGCTCACGGGAGGGTGCTGCCACTGTTTTCACAACAGGGCGATATCCAGCGTGAGCAGCTCGAACAGGCGCTGTTGCGTGCCCTTGGTCCGGAGACCTTGCTGAACGGAAAAAACGATGTTCCCTGACAAGATTGGCAGTAGCACGTTACCGATCGCATGGTCTGGAGGCATCAGGAGTTTGGATATTTTTTATTTTTTTCTGCTTTTTTGCGAAATAATCCGCAAACGTTACTTTACCCAGCATACGATGACTGCATTGTACCGTGTTTTTTCAAGGTGCCCGTTACGGCGCACCCGGTAACGTTTTGGGATATGTATGGAAGAGAACCGCTTTTTGCAATGGTATGCTGTTTATGTGCGTTCCCGCCACGAAAAGAAGGTTCACCGGCTTTTTCTCGATAAACAGTTAGCCAGTTTCCTGCCTCTGCTTGAAACCCTGAAACAGTGGCATGACCGTAAGAAAAAGGTGTATGAGCCATTGCTCAGGGGATATGTGTTTGTCAATATTGATATCAAGAATGATCATCTGAAGGTCCTGAATACTGAAGGTGTTGTGAGATTTATCGGTATCGGCAGTAAACCGTCGGTTATCTGTGACAGGGATATTGACTGGCTGAAAAAGCTGGTGAAGGAGCCTGATGCCATTAATCGAGTAACGGCAACAATTCCTGCGGGACGGCGTGTTGTGGTTCTGGCCGGACCTTTCAAGGGTTTTGAAGGTGTTGTGCTCAAACAGGGAAGTGAAGCCAGGCTCGTTGTTTATTTCGACAGTATCATGCAGGGAGTTGAAATAACCATTTCTCCTGATTTGCTCGTGCCTGTATGATAGTGGGACAGCCCTCTGCAAACCTCTTTTTCAGATATTGATTTATGGATACACAAAAGGGCGCTCCTGAAAATCCCTCAAAAAGATTTACCGGTTCACAGGTCTTTGCCATTGTGCTCGGAGTGGTCATTGTCACGGCAGCAGTCACGCTGCTTGTTGTTCGTTTTTTCTTTTTCCCGGCCCCGTTTACTCCTGTGGAACTGAACCAGCGCGAAAAGCAGGAACTTGCCGGAAAACTCGACAGGATCGAGCAGGCCAGCGGTATATCTCTCGAGGACATGTTCGGAGGCGTAAGAGAAGACGAACTCACCCCTGAGGGTTTCCTTAAACCCGAGCCATACAGTGAGGAGGGCGCCAGTCGTGAGATCTACCTCTCTGAGCGGGAACTGAACGCTCTTCTTGCCAACAATACCGATCTTGCCCAAAAAGCAGCTATAGACCTTTCCAGGGATCTGGTCAGCGTCAAATTGCTGGTTCCGGTTGATCCCGACTTTCCGGTTCTCGGCGGCAAAACCGTCCGTGTGCGCGCAGGACTTGAACTTGCCCTGCGTGACGGCAGGCCTGTCATAAAGCTCAGAGGTGTAAGCCTGATGGGAATTCCTCTTCCGAACGTCTGGTTGGGTGGAATCAAGAATATTGACCTTATCGGTGAGTACGGTGGCGAAAGGGGTTTCTGGAAAGGGTTTGCCGACGGTGTTGATTCCCTGGAGGTAAAAGAAGGGAGAGTATATATAAAACTCAGGGAGTGATTTCTACCAGCATTTACAGGTTTGTCATATCTCATGGAACTCGAGTTTTACGGAGCTGCAGGAAGGATCACCGGTTCCTGTCATATACTGAGAATAAACGGCAGGGTTGGGAAAGTTGTCAAGACCACAAACCTGCTTCGCTGGTTGAGAAG
>JAKSCY010000241.1 GCA_022360355.1 Chlorobiales bacterium | reverse complement strand
TACAAAGCCAAGGAACACACAGCAACATTGGTTGGCATGAGCAATGCCATACCTCTTGTCTTAGCTGTCGTTCTCGGCGTATTTAAACCGGGTTTCAAATTCAAAAGAAACTGACCTGCCCAATAAAAAAGGCCCCTGGAAAAAGGGGCCTTTCTACATCAGGGTACCTCTATTAATTGTCATGAGCGCTTCAAGTGCAAGGCGAACGGAGCGCAGAAACGCTTTTCTATCCGTTTAACGAAGTAATTGAACTCGCGGAATAAATAAATTGAGGTGTCCCTCAGGCGATCTGCACGTATACCGAAGCTTTTGCACTGCAGATCGGACAGTTTTCCGGTGGTGTCCCAAGCTCGATATGACCGCAGATCGGGCAAAGCCAGATTTGGGTCTCTGAAAGATCCTCGCCATTTTTCACTGCCTCAAGCGCCTTCTTGTACAAAGCCGCGTGAACTTTTTCGGCTTCAACCGCATACCCGAACATCCGTTTTGCCTTGTGATCCTCGGCAACGGCCTGTTCATACATGGGCGGATACATCTCGTTATGCTCATAGGTTTCGCCGTCTATAGCTGTCTGCAGATTATCAGCCGTTGACTGTATACCCTCCGATGCTCCCAGATGCCCCTCGGCGTGGATACGTTCTGCTTCTGCCGTTGTTCTGAACAACTTCGCAATATTCTTGAACCCATCCTTTTCGGCTTTTTTCGCGAAAGCCGAATATTTCTGGAACGCCTGGCTCTCCCCTGCAAATGCGTTTTTCAGATTCTCCTGTGTTGTCGGCATAATGTTAATTCTCCTTATGTAGTTGGTTTTATCAAAAATCAGGAAATCCTCAATTGTGTGTCAGTACTGCCTTGCTTTCACCTATCGAAAAACCCCCGGCGGAGGAAAAGAGTTCCTCATAATCAATCCGAAAAGCCATCCGGTCGCCCGACATGATACAGGTAACCATCACAACAACAAACAGCACCTGAAAATCCCGAGCTCTTCGTAAATTATATCTTTGACTTGTCACTGTTATGTAAAAACCCAACCATCCTCTCGATCATCATCAGCACAACAGTGTTCTTTGAACTCATAGGTCCGTTCTTTACCCGCCTTGCAGTAAAAAAAGCAAACAGCCCCTTTACCCTTTCAAAGGATTTTAAAACAATCAAGGAGGCCGCTATGAAATCGACCAGATCTTGGACGAAATTCTTTGTTTTTTCATTGCTTTTTCTGATACCTTCGGTTGCATTCGCTGACCTTACAGGGAGATGGAATTGTAACGATGGAGGACAATACTATGTCAGGCAACTGGGCAAAGAAGTGTTCTGGTATGGCGAAAAATCTGCAAACAACCCAAGCTGGTCAAATGTTGCATCAGGTTATGCAGACGGTAACAGCATCATTCTTCGCTGGGCGGATGTTCCCAAAGGAATGCACATGCAGGAAGGAATCCTCATATTGCAAATTGATAACCCCAACAGGTTTCACTCGGTAAAAAAAACCGGTGGCTTTGGCGGTTCGATATGGGAACGCCCTTAAGCACGGTCTCGATCAAAAAAGCCTGACCAAAGGGAGCCCCGATTACATTGCAATCCTGTTGCGCAATTAATCCGGGCTCCCTAAAATGCTTCCCGAACAACCTTGTGAGGCCGCATCATCGAGAAGAAAATGAGCACGAACAGAAAGGTTATAAACTCGGCAACGGAAAACGAGACAAAAATGCCGCTGTCTCCGAAAAAGACCGGCAGCACCGTCACAAGCAAGAGCGGCAGAACGAGCGTTCTCGAAAAAGCGACAAAGGCAGAAGGCAACGGCTTGTGAATCGCGGTAAAATAGGCACTGAAGACAACATTAAACCCGTTCCAGAGAAAAGCCGGCCAGCTAAGCGAGATAAACGCCAGTGTAATGCTCAAGGTGGCTTCCGTACCGTTATCAAGAAACAGGCCTGCAAGTTGTTCAGGAATAAGGAGGAGCATCGCAGCCATTGAAAAGCCCACAAAAACAACGCAAATAGACGCCAGACCAAGAAACCCCCTGATCCTCTCCGGCCTCCTCGCCCCGTAGTTCGTACTGACGATCGGTTGAAGCGCATCAGAAAAACCGTAAACGATAATCTGTTCGGCAAAGAAGAGATAGTGCACGATGGTAAATGCGGCAACTCCTTCAACACCGAATCGCCCGATCATAACCCAGTTGAATACAAGAATAGCAATTGCTGCCGACAACTGGTTCGCGAATTCAGACATACCGTTGTAGGCAACTTTGGTCATTTCACCCCAGTTCTGCTGATTCCAGGCAAATTTCAAGACGGATTTTTTCGAGAAAAAGTGGATTATCAAAACAAGACAACTGGTAATATGCGCAAGACCTGTCGCAAGAGCGGCGCCTTGCAATCCCATTTCCCACTCAGCGACAAAAAGCCAGTCGAAAAAAATATTGACCAGAGCGGCGGACACGATTGCTGCGGCTGCAAGAAGAGGTTGTCCGTCGACACGCACAAAAAAAGAAAGACACAGGCTGACCGGGAAAAAAAACATGAACAACAGCAGGATCAACAGATACTCCCTGACCAGCGGAGCAAGAATCTCATTTGCTCCAAGCATGGCAACCACCTGATCGATAAACAAAATTCCCGATACGGCGAGCACCAGCGTCAGAATAGATACCGTCATCAGGGTTTTGGAAAAAACCGCGTTGGCGGCCTCCCTTTTCGATTCACCGATATATTTCCCGCAACGAACCATCCCTCCAACGGAAAACATAACACCAACACCAAGGAGAAGGCTGAAAACAGGCATGATGATATTTATAGAGGCAAGAGCACTATCCCCGACATAGTTCCCCACGAAAATCCCATCGACAATGCCTGACGAAGAAATCGCAAGCATTCCCAAAACATTCGGAATTGCGTGATAAAAGAACACAGTTCCGATATTGCCCTGCAGCATGTCGGCAAACCGATCTCTGCTCATGTACAACTCTCCTTGGCAGGTATTGCAAATTTCCGATGCTACTTATCCGGTAACAACCGGGTCAGAATATAGCGCAATCATGCATAGTAAGCAATTCTTGTTCACACCAAATTTAATCACTTGACATATTTTAATCATTTGATTAAATTACTGTCGAACAAAATCAATCTCGGTTGCATCTTTCCTTGCTTTCTCCGAGGAACAGCAAAAAAGACAGTATGAAAAAGTACGCAAGCAGTGAACAAACAAGGCAGACTCTCATCAATGCTGCAGGCGAACTGGCAGCAGAAACGGGTTTTCCGAATGTGTCGACAAGGGCGATTGCCTTGCGGGCAAATGAAAATATCGGCAGCATTCATTACCATTTCGGCAGCAAGGAGCAATTGTTTGAAGCTGTTGTGCAGGAGGTCATCAAACGATGCAGTGCATATCCCGTAAGCATGGCAATTGAACCGTTCTACAACGTCCTTGATACCCCGGCAGGCCAGTCGGAGGCACTACGGGCAATAGTAAAAAGGGAAATAACCCTGCTGTTCGACCCGGATTACCCCCTATGGCACAGCAGGGTTATCTATCAGCTTATGCAGCAGAAAGGCCGGTTACAGGACATGATGGTGAAAGAGATTTTCAACCCCATCGTCGATACCGTTGCATCGTTGATCAAGCGCATCGATTCGAGCCTGGACAGCCAGGAAACCTTCCTTATCATTACCCAGATGATTTCCCCGATCGCATCCCACGCCGATTACATGTCATACTGTCTTAAACATCTGGGAACGGATCATTACAGTGCAGAATATCTGCAGAAGATGGAAGATATGATTGTACGGCAGACGGAACTTGTTCTGGGCCTGAGTTCTGAAAAAGTTCGAACCAAACCTACAGAATAACATTTATGACATGACAAGAAATCCTCGTAAAGCTTTTGCCTTTTACTTCGGCGCCTTCATAATCATGGCTCTCATGAGTTGCAGCGCAGGAGAAAAAGCCTCTGAACCGAAAGCCGAGACACAGCGCAGAGTCCCGGTGGCATATCCTCAGTTGATAAGTCCTCAAACAGTACACAACTATCCTGGAGAAATAAGGGCCAGTAAAGAGACAAACCTTTCTTTCAGGGTAGATGGGCCTCTAATAGACATACAAAAAAAACCGGGAGAGCGTGTCCTCAAGGAAGAGCTCCTTATGCAGCTTGACCCGAGAGATTACCGCGACCGGATAAAAATTCTTGAAGCCGAGCTTGACGGCGCCCTTGCAAGGGCAAACAAGGCATCACAGGATTTTACGAGAGCAAAACAGCTTTTTGAAAAAGATGTCATCGCAAAGGCAGATTATGACCTTGCCCGGAGCAACTCATCATCTGCAAATGCTGCAGTTAAAAACATTCGGGCTCAGCTTTCCGTTGCAAAACATCAACTGAAAGATACATCGCTCCGTGCGCCGTATGACGGAATTGTCACAGCCCAACTGGCAGAAAATCATGAAATGATCCGTGCCGGACAGATTGTCATGCGCATGCACGATGTCTCGACGCTTGAAATCAACACGAACATCCCGGAAAACGATATCGGGTTCCTGGTCCTGCAAAAAGGGAGCAACGCTGTTCTGACGGTTCCCTCTTTGAGGGGCCGTTTTTTCACAGCAACACTGAAAGAGTGGAGTACAGAGGCAGATAAAACAACCAGAACATACGAGGTAACTTTTACCCTGCAGGCACCTGAAGACCAGAGCCTTCTTCCTGGTATGACAGCTGAAATAACTCTTCAGAACCTGAAAGCCCGCAAGCCGGTCATGACCGTGCCACTCGATGCTGTAACGGCCGATCGTGAAGGAAACTCCGTAATCTGGGTCTATGATGAAGAGTCGGGCGTGACAACACCAAAAAAGATTATCACCGCGGACATGTACGATGACAGAAGAATTATCGTCGACGGGGGGCTCAACGGAAACGAGCTGATCGTTACCGGAGGCGTCCATTTTCTTGTCGAGGGAATGCAGATTGAGCCATTGAAACCCTCAACCCCGGACACACAATACTCCGGACAACGTAAAGGACAGGAAAGCGCACTATGAACCCTGCAATCTTTGCACTGGAAAAAAGAACGATCATGATCATGCTGACCACGCTTCTGGTTGGCGCTGGCGTACTTTCCTATCAGAAGCTCGGCCGCCTCGAAGATCCGGGATTCACGATCAAAACAGCATTGATCGTAACACAGTATCCAGGGGCGAGTCCCGCCGAAGTAGAGGAAGAAGTAACAGACGTTATTGAAGAATACATCCAGTCGATGGGAGAGGTAAAAGAGATCTACTCAACATCCGAAGAAGGCATCTCCTACGTTTACGTCGACATGAAGGATCACTACACCTCGGACAAACTGCCGCAGATCTGGGATGAACTCCGGAAAAAAGTCCGCCAGGCTGAATCATCGCTGCCACAGGGAGCAATGAAGCCTTTTGTGAATGATGATTTCGGCGACGTTTACGGTGTCTACTTCGCCATCACCGGCAACGGATACTCCTACGCGGACCTCAAAGAATATGCCGATTTCCTGAAAAAAGAGCTGCTGTTGTGCCGCGATGTGGCAAAAATAGACTTCTGGGGTACCCGTCAGGAGATAATTTTTGTCGAAACGGACCGGGCAAAGATGGCCGAGCTGGGTATAGCCCCCGATGTAATCACCCGAACGCTTCAGACACAGCTCTTTGCCCGCCAGAGCGGGAAAGTCGAGGCCGGCAACAACTACCTCCGCATCACTCCGACAGGCGAAATCACGAACGATAAAGCTATCGCATCCCTGCTTGTCGGTCCTCCTGAAAAAACCGTCCGCCTTGGTGATATTGCCCGGGTTTACCGGGGATACGAAGACCCGCCGCGCAACGGCCTCTGGTTTAACGGGGAACCCGGTATTGCGCTGGGCATCTCGACGATCGAGGGAGGTAACGTCATTTCCATGGGCGAATCGGTCAGCGAAAAACTTCACCAGCTTGAATCACGGAAACCCGAAGGCATCAATCTGCACAAGATCTATTACCAAAGCGATCTTGTCGAGGATTCCGTCAACACCTTCGTCACCAACCTTTTCCAGGCGGTCTTCATTGTCGTTGTGCTGCTGATGTTGTTCATGGGCTGGCAAAGCGGCCTGATGATCGGAAGGATTTTGCTTCTGACTATTTTGGGAACATTCATCACCATGGCGTTGCTTGACATCGACCTGCAGAAAATGTCGCTTGGCGCCCTGATCCTTGCGCTCGGCATGCTTGTCGACAACGCTATTGTCATTGCAGACGGCATTCTGGTCCGGGTCGAGCGCGGGGACAACCGTAAACACGCTGCCGTCGAGGTAGTGAAAGAAAACATGTGGCCGCTTTTCGGTGCGACTCTCATTGCAATTCTTGCTTTTGCAGCTATTGGTTTCGCTCCCGGTGAAGTAGGAGAATACTGCCGTTCCCTGTTTGATGTTCTGGCACTCTCACTCTTCATAAGCTGGATTCTTGCCGTCACCATTACCCCCCTTTTCTGTGTCTGGTTTTTGAAAATTCCCGACCTGCACAACAAGGATCCTTTCGACAAACCTTTCTACAGGCAGTACCGCCGTATACTCCATCTGGGCATTACCCATCGATGGAACACGATAGGGATAACCATTGCTCTGCTCGTTCTGGCATTCATTGGTTTCGGGACCTTACCACAGGCTTTTTTCCCTGATTCAACGCAGCCCTATTTCTTCGTCAGCTACTGGAAGCCGCAGGGAACGCATCTTGACAAAACACGCAGCGACATGTTCGTCGCCGAGGAACATATCCGGCGTGTGGATGGCGTTAAAAATGTCACCGCGTTTCTCGGGGAAGGCGGTTTGCGGTTTGTTTTGCCGTATAGATATGTTACTCCCAACTCAAGCTTTTTTCAGCTCCTCATCGAAACCGACAGCCATGGGAGCATCGGGAGTATCAGCGCCGAGGTGGACAGGTACCTGAAAGAAAATTTCAGGGATGCCGAACCGTACCTGACAAGAATCACCAACGGCCCACCGGTTGACTTCAAGGTGGAAGTCCGGTTCAGAGGGCCTGACTCTGCCGTGCTGCACGATCTTGCCGCTCAGGCCGCCATGGTCATGCAAAATACTCCCAATACCCGCGATATTCGAACAGACTGGCGTCAACAGGTCCGGGTGGTTCGCCCGGTGTATAATGAAAACCAGGGAAGAAGCGCCGGGATCACGAAACTTGACCTTGAAGCATCGCTGCAGCGGAACTTTAACGGCGTTACAGCCGGAACGGTCAGGGAAGGCGATGAGCTGATCCCGATCGTGTTCCGGATGCCCCGCAAGGAACGCGCAACCATCGATGAGTTGAAGAACGTTCAGGTATGGAGTTCGGGACGTCAGAGCTTTCTGCCCCTCGGCCAGGTTGTCTCGGCTATCGGAACCGAATGGGAATGGCCGATCATCCAGCGGAGAGACAGAATGAAAGCCGTTACCGTACAGTGTAACCCGGCCTCCGGCCTTGCCGAACCTTTGCGCCAGTCGATGCTCAAGGAGATGGAATCCATAGAAATACCGAAAGGCTATACAATGGAGTGGACCGGGGAATACAAGGAGTCGAATAAAGGAACCGAGCCGCTTGCCCAGATATTTCCCATTTGTGTTCTCGGGATGTTTTTCATTCTTGTCTGGCAGTTCAACTCGTTGAAAAAAGCAGCCGCAATCTTTCTTACCGTCCCGCTTTCCCTTATCGGAGTCACTGCAGGTCTGCTCATAACCGGGCAGGCATTCGGATTCATGGCCATACTCGGCTTTCTCGGTCTATCCGGCATGCTGATCAAAAACGCCATTGTGCTTATCGAGCAACTGGAGATCGACCTGAAAAACGGCAAGGAACCCTACCGGGCAGTTCTCGACTCTGCCGTCAGCAGACTCAGACCGGTAGTCATGGCGGCATCAACAACCATTCTTGGCATGCTGCCTCTGATCACCGATCCCCTCTACGCTGCCATGGCCACAACCATCATGGGGGGGCTGTTTGCAGCTACCTTTTTAACCCTTGGAATAGTACCGGTACTTTATACCCTTTTCTACAGGATACAACCCGATGACAACTATGTATGACAACTGTAACTCGATAAGGAAAATTGTTCCTCTGTTATTTTTACTCTTTTTGCCTGTGCAAGGCCTCAAAGCCTCGGAACCACCAGAGACTGTTTCCGGAAAGCATCTGACCATCGAAAAGGCAAAACAGACCGCTCTTGAAAACAACCCCGGAATTCAGCAAGCACTTGCAAGAATCCGTTCAGCAAGGGCCATTCTCGGCCAGGCATATGCTTCGTGGTTCCCGACCATTTCCGCAGGCGGCGGCTATTTCTACCGCCATGTCGACATGCAACCCGACTGGCAGCCGGACATGCGTGTCAAGGAAGACATAACAGAGACAACCGGCAACCTTAAACTTAACTGGCTGCTTTTCAACGGTTTTGCCCGAAGGGCCGAAACACTTGCAGCGAAGTACGGCGTTGAGCAGGCAAAACAAACACATGCCAATACACAGCGGCTCCTGATGGAATCAGTCGCGACAGCTTACTACCAGGCACAACTGGCCAGAGAGAACATACGGATTGCAGAAAAAAATGCGGAATTCAACAGGGCTCTTGAAAAAAACGCGACGATACGACGCGAGGTAGGAACAGCCTCCCGGTCGGAAATGCTTAATTTTTCCATAAGAACTGTCCAGGCGGAAAGCGACTCCATTGACGCCAGCCGCAACTTCACCATAGCGTGTACCGTTCTTGGCGAACTGATGGGCCTTTCCGGCACCGAACTCACAACAGAGCTGTCACGCAGTCCGGACCATGGAGAAATCACCGACACCATCCCCTCATACGGACAGTTGATTGCCGTTGCCCTGAAAAACCGGCCGGACCTTCTGGCGATTGACGCCGGGATCGCCGCCGCCGAACAGCGGAAAAATGCAGCAAAGGGCTCCTGGTTGCCTTCAATCGGTCTGAGTGCCGGCCTGAACTATACCAGGCAGGAGGGAGCCGATCCCCTTCAGGTAGAACGTGATCGCTATGCCGGAATCACGGCAAGCTGGGACATATTCACAGGTGGAAGAAGAAGCGCCGAGTTTCAGGGGAAAAAGGCGGAAATGTTCGCCCTGGAAGAAGAAAAACGCCTTAAAATCCTTTCCATCCAGTCAGGCATTCGTCAGGCTGTGGCTAACGCCGTCGCTGCCAGAAAACAGCTGCAGCGTCAGGAAAAAGCACGCAAAATGACACAGCAGGTACGGCATGATATTGAACTGCTCTACAGAACCGGCTCTGCCACCCTGACCAGACTCAACGAGGCTCAAACGGATCTTGTACGCGCCGAGGGCCTTGCTGCAAGCAGCAGGGCTCAGTACCTGCTCGCCCTTGAGAAGCTCCGCTCGGAAAGCGGGCTGATAGCTGAATCGAGCGATTGATCGGGCACGCCCTGCACAATTTGAAACGCTCAACACAGGTTATAGCCCTCTTGCTGCATGATTGTTCCGCAAAATATTTATCTTTACCCGGAACTGGTCAATGCAAACCGCATAAACCATGCTTTATTCCGAAGCAAAGCAGGGCAGAACGTTTATCATTCGGCTTGAAGACGGCGAAATCGTTCATGAGACGCTGGAAAAGTTTGCAGCCGACCGTGACATCAGGGCTGCCGCAATAATCATTCTCGGGGGAGCCGATAAAGGCAGCAAACTCATTGTAGGCCCGCAGCAAAGCCGTGCCATCCCTGTCATGCCGATGCAGCATGAACTATACGAAGCCCACGAGGTCACAGGAACCGGCACTATTTTTCCCGATGACGAAGGAAACCCTGTGCTCCATCTTCACATGTCATGCGGGCGGGAAGAAAATACCGTTACAGGCTGTATCCGTGAGGGCGTAAAAGTATGGCACATTATGGAAGTCATACTGTTCGAAATCATCGGGACAACGGCAACCCGCGAGCCCGATCCTGAAATTGGATTCAAGCTGCTGGTTCCATGAAAACAGTGACGAGTGACAAGAACACACCCGTTACTTGTTAAAATTATACCTTTTGACTTAGTCTTCCAATGGAGTTTTTCTCGGACTTGATGTGGTGGGGTTTGCTGTCCTGTGCACTTGCAGCGGCAATTGCCCCGGCCTTTTTTCAGAAGATCCGTTTTCCGGTTCTTGCAGCAACAGCCCTTTTTTGCCTTGCGATGGTTACTGCCATGTATTTTGTTACAGGAACGGTATCCGCAATTACCGGGTCGGTTTTAACGCTCTTCGCAGGCTTGACAGCCCTGCTTGTTACCCTGATTATCTCGGGAATAAACACAATGCTCAAGAAACGGTACCGCTGATTCCCCCGTACTCCACGCCCAGTGACGCTGCAACAGCTTTATGGGTCACAACACCCTTGTGGGTATTCAAGCCGGCCTGAAGGCCGGGCATTGCCCCGACAGCCTTTTCGACTCCCATGTCGGCAATCGCTTTGACATACGGCAAGGTATTGCCGGTAAGCGCCTCTGTGGAAGTTTTTGCATATGCACCCGGCATGTTTGTCACGCAATAATGCAGAACCCCTTCCTCACTGTAGACAGGGTTTTCGTGGGAAGTCGGCCTTGATGTTTCCGAACATCCACCCTGGTCTATAGATATATCGACAAAAACCGCTCCTCTTTTCATCGAACGCAACATCTCACGGTCCAGCAGCCGGGGGGCGGCCGCACCCGGAACAAGGACAGCTCCAACAAGCAGGTCGGTATCTTCAAGCTCCTCTGCAATATGTTGTCGTGTTGAAAACAGCGTTTGTACCTGCGGCCCCAGCACAGTACCGAGATAACGCATTTTTTCCTGGTCAAGCTCCAGTATGGTTACCCTGGCACCAATCCCTTTCGCAACCATGGCTGCGTTCATTCCCGCAGTACCCCCGCCCAGAATGGTAACCTTGCCGGGCATGACCCCCGGAACACCACTCAACAACGTTCCGTTTCCTCCCAGGTGATTTGCAAGATAAAACCCTCCAGCCATGACACTCATCCTACCGGCGATCTCGCTCATCGGAACAAGAAGAGGCAATCGCCCGTTTTCAACAACTGTTTCATATGCTATCGCGCTTACTCCTTTTTCAACAAGATGACACGCCAGTTTCGGATCAGCTGCAAGATGAAGAAAGGTAAACAACACCTGACCGCGGCGCAGATAGCCATACTCAGATGCAACCGGTTCCTTTACCTTGACGATCATATCGGCGAGCCAGACCTTTTCTGCGCTTGACAGTACCTCTGCACCCGCCTTTCTGAACGCCGTGTCGCTGAACCCGCTTCCTTCTCCTGCTCCGTTCTGGACCAGGATCCTGTGCCCTGCATCTGAAAGATACCGCACGCCGGCAGGAGTACATGCCACACGGCTTTCCCTGATTTTCACCTCTTTCGGTACACCGATGATCATGAAACCTCCTCCCTCCATGCTTCGTATAACATCACCATTGCAAGAGTATCGAGTTCGCAATACTGAAGCAATGCATCGACAATAGCTTGCCTCTCAAAATCCTGCATCTCCTCATACTGGAGCCTTGCATATGCAGTCATTGCCGCTCCGCCGTGACGAATTACATTTTCTTCCTCCCCGCTCATCAAATGCTCCATCTCCTCCGGAGCAATGTCAGCAAACATCTTCGGCAGAAGCAGATAAGGATCTTTAACTCTATCGTTTTCCTTTTCAATCCACCTTTTGCCTTTGAAGTTCCAACTGAAAATTCCTCCCTCGGCACCGTAAACCTCTCCCGCGTATTTCCGTTGCAAAAAAGCCGAACTCTCCAGCACGGCCGGCAGAACGTACTTGATGGAGTTCGACCCCCTTGTCAGGGGATGATAGTAGTAGCGCTTTACCATATCGAGCAGATCAATCATATCTCTTGACCCCTGCCATGAATATTCGTTTCCTGACGAGGAGTGGGAAATACTCTCGATGAAAGCGAGAAGCTCTTCACTGTCTTCCGGAGGGCTCTCATCTTCCCTGAGCTGGCGGTGAATGACGTTCAGAACAGTGTTCTCGTAATGGCTATAGCGAAAAACCGAACCTTGATCCTTTTCCAGTTCGGTTTTGAGCGCCCGGAGAAATTCATAGTTCGGAAACACGCCGGGATCTGCAAGCAGAAACTGGCCCGCATGACGGACACCGCCGTTTTCTTCCACTACATGATGCGAGTACTGGAAGGCGATCATCTCATAGGGATGACGCCCGGCAGTAAATGGAATGGGAGCTATCGCGGTCTCAAAATCGATAAAGTGTAAAGGAAAACACCAGGCACCCATTTCCCGCTTGAGGTTGTCCCGGTCGATGAAAGACTTGTCGTCATTTGCCTTGGTCTTGTCGATCTGCAGGAGTTGGCGGCGTGTCCTGGAAAGCCCGGGTCGCCCGTCATCCCCGTTGTCCCTCATTCCAAGATCTTGCTCTTCAAGGTCGGTGACCTTCAGCTTTCCTGCAGAAATCGCCTTGTCTTTTTTTCTGTAGTCCCAGAGATCAAGCACCAGCGGCTGACCGAAATCCTCATCCCGCCATCCGAAAGCTTCTTTCCAGCACTCTTTCAACCCGCTTTTCTTTTGTCCGTTTTCTTCGGAAGACCTGAACTGGCATTTTCCGCATTTTCCTCCCGGCTCCGGAGGAATTTTCCGGTCCTCTGCATAACACTCCGCAAAATACCGCAGCACCCCCCAAAACCCCAGAGAATCAAAGTCCTTCGTTCCTTCGCCGTTCACGACCATTGAAACGTATGTATCGACCGGCACGGAAGTCAACAGCCGGACTGAAAGGTCATCGGGGCTCAAGTTTCCGATCAAAACTTCAGCCTTGCTGCCGGATAACCTGCGGATGCGGAACTTCCGGTTCAATCCGTCAGTCGGACATCTGGCGGTTTTGTCGGCAAGCATGAGAAACGCTTCGGTGCTGAACTCCGGCATCGCTTTGCCGACAACACAAGCCTGAAACGCAACATCATAGAGATAGGGCTTCCATGCTGCCGCAAGAGTGCCTCTTTTGCCGACAAAGGGCATCCCTTCAGCAGGGTTCCACGATTTTGACTTGACTTCGTAAAGACGCAGACATCCATCCTCCTTGACCAGAATATCGACTCTCACGAAAAGATTCTCATACAGAAAAGCCGGCTCGTACAGCACCACGTTTTCCTGCTGAAGCAGCCGGGCTGTTTCAGCCAGCGCCGCCTGGTCGTCGAGTTGTCCGATCATATGCCCTCCGGGAAAATAAGAGCGGGCAAGCGCACCGACCTGGAACCCCCCTTCGGCCAGTGCGGCAAGAAACGGGTCCTCGCTCGACTGATCGGCGTACTCATTCGGCTTTCCGGTATAAAAAAGCTTTGTCGGACACTCCATTGCAAGGAGAAATCTCGATTTCGTCAGATATCGGCCTGTCATGTTCTTTCGTACATAAAGGGTTGGCTTTTCCCCCCGGTTATGCGGAAAGCATAATATATTCTACCGGTTCGGGCTGAAGAAACAGGAGCCTTATGGAGTGAAACACGCAACCGGACATGCTTCGCCCGCGTGCCTGTCCGTATGGAGAGTACCGGGTCTCCCCCCGGATCGGCAAGATGGAACTGATGCTGTCCCGACATGAAAACAGTATAGCATTTTTCCGGAACTACCCGATCAGGAAGAAAAAAACACAGGTTTTCGGGGTAAAAGCAGCAAAAAGAAAACGATCAGCCCCATAGCCCCCGACGCAACGAGAAACGCTCCGTTGAGGGAGAAAAGAGCAATAACCGGAGCCATGACGACAGGAGAAAGGAACTGTCCCAGAAATATCATTCCGGTAAAGCCGCCCACTGCTTTTCCCCTTATACGCTCGGGAGCCGCATCCATAAGCAAGAAACTGCCGTTCGGCATCAGCATGCCGTTGCCGAATCCGGCAAGTCCGAGCCCTGCAAGTATGTACAGATAGTTCACAGCATAACCTATCACAACATACCCGGCAGCGACACATCCGAACCCGAGAACGTAGATAATCCGGTAAGACAATCTGCCTTTGATCAAAGGATAGGAAAGAGAAGAAAAGGCCCCGGCAAGTGCAGATAACGAAATGGCAAGACCGGTCATGGCGCTGCCGATGCCAAAACGGTCCTGAAGAATAAACGGCACCTGGACAAGCACCATATAGTAAAAGATCATCAACAGAAAAACCAGAAGATAGATCAGGCTGATGGCAGGGTAAGGCACACGCAACGGTTCCTGACAGGTCTTGTCTTTGTTTTTCATGCCGGGTTTCGGCTCACCGAACCCGATCATCGCCATTACAAGGACAGCAAAGGCCGTCAGGTAAGCAAGAAAAGGAGCTTTCCAGCTTATTTCGGCAAGCAACCCGCCAAGCATAACCAGTACAACCCCTCCGAGATACATGAACCCGGACTGAAAACCGATAAATTCAGCACGCTCACGCCCGGAAAAAAAGTCACCGATCAGTGCCGTAGCAGCGCTCATAATCCCGCCGACACCGATTCCGAGGACCGCGCGGCTGACAAGCAGGAGAAAAAGGTCGTCGAGAAAAAAACCGCTGAATCCTGACAAGCCGTACAAAAACAGCGAATAGATGAGCAGCTTTTTGCGCCCGAAAAGATCCGAAAGATGACCTGCAAGCGGCGCGCATACGGCGATCATGATGGCCGGCAT
>JAKSCY010000466.1 GCA_022360355.1 Chlorobiales bacterium | reverse complement strand
TCAGATCAGCAATCGCATGTCTGGGATGAAGATGAGCTTGAAAAAGAATGTCCTGAGCAATTGCATTACCCAATCCCGGGATGATTTGATCTTGTGTCAACAAAGATTTAGCACTTCTCTTCTTTCCATTCGTAAGATCATCCAACAGAGTATTGAAATAAGTAAAGGTAAACTCAGGCTCTATTGGCGTTGTTTTCATACCCATTATATACTGTCTTTTCTGCTCCTCGCCCTTCTCATAAAGCTCCATGGCTCCCCACATCTGAGTAGTTGCTGTGAGAAAAGAATTATCTTCAAATGTGACATACAAATGATACTTCTTCGGCACCTTTGTCCCTGAATTATGGTACAGCACCTTACCCCCGCATTCGCCCAGTACCAAAACATACCCGGGTTCAAGCGGAAGAAACAGCCATTTTCCTTTCGCTCGGGCTTCCCCCACTGTCTTCCCTTTCGTCAACAAGTCAAACTCCTCGTGACTTCTGTTGTACCAAAGGAACTTTTGGGGACTGTTTCCTAACTGTCCTCTCTGGATTGTTTTTCCTTTGAGCACGCCGTTCATTTGCCCGGCCAAGGTTATAAACTCTGGTAGTTCAAACATTTCCGGCCTCCTGTATTGTTAAGTTCAGTACTTTCTCAGAACAGTGAAATACATCTCGTCAACAATACTGCTCTATCCCCTTTTTAGTACCTCCTTTGAAACTTCACCATTTTCAACAAAATCATCAAGAGCATCCACTGCATTTCAAGAAGTCAATGCACAAGTGAACAATCAGCCAAAATCTTTCACTCTCCATTTGTACCAATAACGGATGGAAATATCAAGATCAGTTCTGCAAAATAAAAAATCACCGCCAGAGGAAACTGTTACTTTGGGGCGACACTTTTCCAAATTGCCTCGGGGGTCATCTCAGTGACATTGCTAAGACTCTTAACACTGTTAACGGCTTCTTCGTACGAAGCGTCAAATTCTTCGATAATATCAGGAGGAAGCGCCTGAGCATCCTCAGCAATCATCTTCAAAAGCTGCACCTGATTCAAAAAGTTATTGAGCACATGCTGGGCAGACCTTGCCATTGCCTTGTACACCTCAACCTTTTGCTCTTCAACCTTGGCTTTTCGTACCTGCCTGAGTAAATCAACAAAGAAAAAACCCCCAAAGACTAAAACCGGAATAATGAACTCGTCCAGTTCATACTCTTCAAACTCCTCTAAAAAGACGAGCGTTTGTTCGAAAAGATCGAACCTCCAATAAAACTCAAAAAAGAGAAAAACCGCGACAAGCACGCCGCCCAAAAGAGTAAACCGGTAACGCCCCATATCAACCCATATTTTCATGTTTCATTCAAGCGACTACTTGCAAAAAAACGATTATAAAAAAACAGCATCCCCGACTACCCAAATGAAAAAAGCCAACACATTGTTTCGAATTTACCTTAAAGCAACCTCCCCCGTG
>JAKSCY010000823.1 GCA_022360355.1 Chlorobiales bacterium | reverse complement strand
CACTTACCGCCTCAGCAAGTTTTTCTGCGACACTTCCGATACCTCCGGTCAGACGGTGTGTTCCTTTTGCCGGGAGGTCGAGTGCAATGGCAGCGTTGATCGCATTTGCATATACAGAGGTAGTCTGAACGGAGATAAGCAACTGCGCATCTATAAAACGCACAAAATCACTGTCGGTATCGAGACCGTATGAAGCAAGCCATTGCAGGGCTGTTTTGCTCGCCAGAGGTAACATGGAAAAAAGAGCCGGTGCTTTGCGAAGCACCCTCCTGAAAAGGGAGGCAGCATCACCAAAACCACCTGGCGGCCACGGGAGCACCTCGGTCGAAAGCGACCAGAGAAGAGAGGCAAAACGATCCTGGGTTTCCCAGAAAGGCAACGTCTTCGGAAATTCCCGGAGAATCTCCTGCCTTGTATGCGAGAGATGAATCAGTCTGTCACCATGGATAAAGTCCCAGGCTGCAGGGCAGGACAATATCGGCCAGGAGATGCCAAGCTGTTCTCCAAGCAGGGCAAGCGGTCCTTTCTTGTGAAAACCACATCCGACTGTCGCCCCTGCATCAAAGCGATAACCTTGGCGCTCGAACGTCGCTGCACATCCGCCGGGATACGCCTGTGATTCAAGAACGGTAACGCCAAATCCTTTTTGTGCGAGCAGAGCCCCGACAGTCAAACCGCCGATACCGGCACCTATAATGACAACCCTGGTTTCCTTTCCTCTCAACTCTAACCTAACCTGAATAATTCACGAGAGCTCGAAAACCCGACCCCCGATTGTTTTCTTTCGGGTTTCGCCGTCGGAGTCGGAATCGGTATCGAAACCACCTCAATCCATTTCGACCCCAAAACCCGATACCGACCCCGATTCCCGATTATCTTCTTCCGCCCGACACCTGACACGTAGCACCTTCCTACCTCTCGCTCTCTTTTTTTTATTCCTTTGGTGAATTATTCAGGCTAAATCGAGCGTTTCAAAAAAATGCTCAATGAAAGTACATTTATCACAACAGCCCTGTTCACCAACATCCCGTACCGCCAGAAAAATCCCTTCAGGAAGCAAGCAACAGACAAATCCTGGTCTTGAGCTGCTCAGGAGGCGTCTCGGCCGGATTGTTCAGATAGATTTCGTAAGCCACGCCGTTTGCTTCCAGACCGTTATCGCTGATCCATTTCATAAGCGCATCGTATACCGGCTCCGCATCTTCATACGGCCCGATATAAAGACTGGTCGCAGCCTTGCCTGAAGGTGTCATTGTG
>JAKSCY010000137.1 GCA_022360355.1 Chlorobiales bacterium | reverse complement strand
CCCTGCCTTTCATGGTTCTGTCAAGGAACGGGGTGTTTCTTGATTTGGATCGGATGAGGTCTTCGGTATAGGTCCAGGTTTTTTCGGGATCGATGAAGGTGAAATTCGCCGGGCTGCCGGGTTCGAAAAGGATGGGGGAGAGTCCCATGATCTTTCTGGGGTTGGAGGAGAGCAGTTCGATTGCCCTGTACAGGGTGATTTTTCCGGTATGTACCAGTTCGGAAAGAGTCAGGCCGACTGATGTTTCAAGCCCGATAATGCCGAAAGCGGACTGGTCGGGCGGACACTCTTTTTCGTGCCGCGCATGCGGCGCATGGTCGCAGGCAATGGCGTCGATCGTTCCGTCAGAGAGTGCTTCGAGAATTGCTGCGCGGTTTTCTTTGCTGCAAAGAGGGGGTTTCATGATGAAGCTGCCTTTGGCCTCGGCTTCGTAGAGATCCTGTTCGGTGAGGGTGAAGTGATGCGGGGTTACTTCGCAGGTGACCTGCATGCCTTTTGCCTTTGCCTGGCGGACAAGGTCCAGGGCTCCAGCGGTGCTGATATGCGCTACATGATACTTCGGGGAGGATATCGGCGGATTGAGCTTGTGCTTCTGAAGATATTCCATCAGGTTGATGTCCCGTGCAAGCGTAATGACTTCCGCTGCGTCAGGAATGCCCTTGAACCCCATCAGTGCGGAGTATCCTCCTTCGTTCATGATGCCTCCGCACGAAAGGGAGGTATCTTCGCAGTGTTGTATCACCAAGAGGTTGAAGCTCGCCGCATATTCGAAAACCAGGCGCATCATCCGGCTTGTCTGGACAGCTGTTCCGTCGTCCGATATCGCTTGTATGCCGTAGGAGCAGAGTTTACCGTAAGGGGAGAGCTTTTCTCCCTTGCTTCCTTCGGTCATGGCCGCAACGATCTCGATATCAACCGGCAGATCCTTTGCATTGTGTTTGATAAACGCGGCACCCAGGGGACTGTCAATAACAGGTTTGGTGTTCGGCATGACCGCCACTCCGGTAAACCCTCCTGCAACTGCGGCTCTGCTGCCTGTTTCCAGGGTTTCCTTGTATTCTTGTCCAGGTTCCCTGAAATGGCAGTGCATGTCGAACAGTCCCGATGCGACAACTTTGCCGTCCATGTCGATGACACGATCATTCTGCCCCGAAGGGACGGTTTCCTCTCCAAAGGTAATCGTGTCGATCATACCGGTTTCCGAAACCTTTATGGAGCCTTGCATGTCGAGATTCTGTGCAGGGTTTATCAGTCTTGCGTTCTGGAAAATTATGTTCATGGTTTCTTCACTCCGACAGTTGATGGTTATTCCGGTTCGACGACGGCATCGAGCGAGGTCAGCAGGGTTGAACTCCGGCTGTTATCAAGAAAGAGTTCGGCGTGCAGTATATCACCGTTTTCTACCTGTCCGACTCCTTCAGGGGTTCCTGTAAACAGAAGGTCACCTGCCCGCAATCCATAAATATACGACAAATAAGAGATCAGCGACGCTATGTCGAACAACATCTTTTCAGGTCTTCCTTTCTGGACGATGTTTCCGTTGTGAGATAGCTCAAAGGCAAGCATGTCCGGGTAGAGGATATGTGTTCCCGGGACAAGATCGGACACCAGTGAACTGTTTCTGAATCCTTTGCATTTAAGCCACGGTTCACCTTTTTCTTTTGCATCCATCTGAACATCCCGAAGCGTCATGTCCAGCCCGACTCCGTATCCCGAGACAAAGGGCAGCGCTTCCTGTACAGGGATGTTTTCCGCGTCTTTGCCTATGAGCAGTACCAGTTCCGCTTCGTAGTGCAT
>JAKSCY010000655.1 GCA_022360355.1 Chlorobiales bacterium | reverse complement strand
GAAGAAGGATTCGAGGAATACTAATTAAAAATTACATCAATTTGAGAAATAAAAGATATTAAGGAGTAGAGAAATGAAAGGAAAAATTTTTGTTTGTGCGTGTCTTCTGTCGGTGCTTTCTGTCATGGCTCTGGCGCAACCGAAACCAAGAGTCGCCGTCATGCCCTTTGCAGAGGAATTTGACCGTGCCTGGTGGGTTAATGGAAGAATGGGCGATAAAGCATCGACACTGGTCAACGAAGCCCTTTTTAAAGCAAGAATGTTTGCGTTAGTTGAGCGTAAAGAGATCGGTACCATCCTCAAAGAACATAATCTCGCTGCAAGTGGAGCCGTCACTGTCGAAACCGCCGTCAAATTGGGGAAACTGCTTGGCGCCGACTTCATGGTTCTCGGTGCGGTCACAGAATTCGGATGGGATAAATATGGTGGCCGCATTCCAGGTACTTCGAGGATTCTTGGTCGCTCAAAGGGTGAAGTTTATAACTACAACTCCACCATCACGGTGAGAATCGTTAACGTTGAAACTTCTGAAATCGTATTCATGGGATCCGGCTCGGGAAGCCACCGTACTTTCGGTGTTGGGATCAAAGGCTATGAGGCAAGTGCGGAATCGTCATACGATTCGATTGCCGGAGAGACATTTAAACCGGCAGTTGAGAAGATCGCAACTGAGATCAGAGCTGAATCCGCGAACATGAATACGTATCAGGGATTTGGACGTGTTGCCGATGTGGAAGGCTCAGAAGTTTACATAAACCGCGGATCAAAAGATGGTGTCAAAGTTGGTGACAGATTCACCATCAAGCGATTTGGCAGGGAAATAAAAGATCCTGACACCGGAAAAGTTTTACGCAGGATTACGAAACAGGTCGGCGTTATTGAAGTCGTGTCCGTTGATGGTCCCAATTTCTCCACATGCAAACTCGTTGAAGGTGAAGCAAAAGCTAAAGACATGGTCGAAAAGTAAGTTTCTGATTTGTGTACATGACTAAGGCCGTTTTTTTTCGCAAGACGGCCTTTTTATATTGTCTCTGCTCTCTCGACTTACTCGTCAGTATCATCCTCAGACTGCAGTTTCTGGAGCAATGCTTCCAGCATCTGATTTTCGTATGAAACAGTGTTCATAAATACACTTTCAGACAAATAATTCCTGAGGTCTTCCGGCTCCATTTGTGAAATGAGATTATCAATCTCTTCTTTCATATCTATGTAGGTATGTTTTAATTCTTTACGAACAACTACTTCCTGATAAAGGTTCTCGATTATTGCCATCAAATCGCCGTCAAGCTCAATCTCTTGACCAGTAAGCATTTTTAGTTTTCGGGACATCGGTCCTTTACCCTCTAGCTGCCGTTAAACGCTGCTACTGCATCATCAATATCCGTGCAAATATCAACGACGTTATCAACTCGGGTAATGGACAGTATCTTCCGCACTCTGGGTTGAAGCCCGCAAATTTTGAGAGCACCGTCATTACCGCTAACCCTCCGATACATGTCCATGATAAATCCAACAGCGAAGCTATCCAAATAATCAACTTTCGAGAAATCGATAACTATTTTTTTGATTCCGGACTCAACCAAGGAGATAAATTTTTTCTGTATCGGATCTAGTGATTCGTAGATTAAACGTGGCTCGAGAATCTGAAGAATGCTGACATCACCACGCTCGTTTATTTCGTATTTCATCACTATGACCTCTGCAAATTGTTGATAATAAATATTTCTCGGCACTCGAATCGTAACCAAGGTTATAATCAGTGTCAAGACAACCGGGCAATTCACTGAAAATGAAAGGACAAGACTGTTGCCGGTCTCAGTCGATTGCGAAATAAGGAAGCGTTACAATGCGGTAATTAAATCGAAACCCTCAACATCTTTACTCAGGAGAGTCATTTGTGGGATTAACCGACTGGTCAATACTTGCTCTATATTTTTGTGTGCTCATCGCGATCTCGATCTATTTCAGCACAAAACAAAAAAAGGGAGAGGACTATTTCCTCGGGGGCAAGAAAATCCCGTGGTGGTTGATCTCCATGTCGCTTGCCGCCAATCAGGTCAGCGCTATAAGCCTCATAGGAGCTCCGGCTTTCGTAGCTATTAAACAGGGTGGTGGTCTCAAATGGTTACAGTACGAGTTTGCAGTCCCCCTTGCTATGATTGCGATAATGATAATTCTTGTCCCGCTTTATAGAAGACTCAGTGGAGTAACGATATTTGAATATCTGGAGAACAGATTCAGCGTTTCCGTAAGATTGATCCTTTCTGTCATCTTTATGATTTCCAG
>JAKSCY010000008.1 GCA_022360355.1 Chlorobiales bacterium | reverse complement strand
GACTCACGACAGAACTCCCTGAGAAGGGAAGCTACGATATTATTTGTTCTTTCTCAAGTATTGAACATAACGGACTTGGAAGATATGGAGATCCTATCGATCCTGATGGCGACAACAAAGCTATAGATGAAATGTATGACATACTGGTCACAGGAGGTATTGCGTTAATTGGAATTCCGGTAGCTATAAATAATGTACTGGTAGGAAATGGCCATCGCGCTTATTCAAAAGATTATCTCGAAAATCACTTATTTGGAAAATTTAAAATTTTAGGAGAAATAGCTTATCCATTCGGTGCAAAAGAAGTTAATTATACGACCGATAAATTAGATTGGCGAAATCAGCCACTTTTTATTCTGGAAAAAATATAAACAGACACCTCTACATTAATAGATGTCTGTTTATAATAATGTTATCCAGTTAAAGACATTTATCCGTCTAATGCTGTGTATCTGATTTCCAGAATTACTTCAGTTAAGTTAAGTTTTGGACTTTTTGCTTTTGGATCTACCTGTAATCCTGGATTGGATTTAATAGGTATGCTCAATTCCCAGTTTGAAATAGCTCCGGTTCCTTCAAACGGCAGATATCTTTCATCATTAAAATTAAGCTGGAACATTCCCGTATCATTTAAACCTCCGGATATTGCAATCTTTTGATTGGCCCGTACATCGGTTTTCATTTTCTTAGATGGCGCAGCCTCAAGTTGTATCGAATTGGATGTTTGCGTGAGCGTAGCATGTATATTCTCATATGGGCCCAACACTGCCGGAATGGATATAGATACACTTTTTATCTGACGGCAATAGTGATTTGGATAGTCCTTATTAAACATCTCTTCGGTTAAAATAATTCCACAACTTCCATTGGCATTTAAAGCATCAATGAGAGTTTCTCCGTTTTTCCCGGTATTCAATGTACTTAACGCAATGGTTTTCTTGATTTCCAATCTACGCTCATCCTGTTTCATATAAGCAGCCTCCATTCGTTCAATATCCAGTTGCAGTGATTGTCCGGCCAATAAGCCCTGGTGTAAATTGTCCCACTGCCCGTTTTGAATAAAGGAAACAGAACCATCCAGTAATCCTTTCTCATACATCCAGGAATTTTGTGCCTGTGTAGCCAGTTCCACTGCAAACTGATAAGCTTGGAAATAGAGTGCAGAAACTTTACCGATGGTCCACTCGTACAATTGTTCATTGGTAAATTTGTTTTTCATAAAGCTCTCCACCTTTTGTTCCTGAGCAATGCGCTGCTGCGTCACATCCATATCCTGCTGAATGATCCTTAGCTGATACTGAGCCGATTGTATTTGGTTTGTCGCCTGGAGGGTCTCATTCTCAGCCTGATTGACCTGGAAATTCCATTCTTCCGTTCTTCTCTGGAAGGCCGCCTGGGTTCCGGCCATTCCTGAAGAAGCAGATAGAATAGCCCCAACTCCATCCGAAATAGCTGCCGATTCGGAAACAGAAGAACCCGGCTGGAATGAGCCATCCGAGAACCCAAAGACCGTGGGAATATTGTACATAATAACAGCTCCGACCCTGATGGCATTAGCTGCTGTTTGCGACGCAATGGCCGATTCCTGCAATGTTATTTGTGTCTTTTCTTTGGGTAACAACCCGGCACTTATCAGGTTCTGATAGTATTGTTGTCTTTGTTGGGCACTGGTCAGTCCGGCCTCCAAAGCCTGAATGCTGGCATTGATCTGGTTAATGTTTTCCTGCTTACCAGCCATCGTAATGGCTTGAATATGTTGCTGGTTCAGATTGAGCAATAATTGTAATTGAGCTGCATCTTTTTTCTCCAGTGCCGACAACAATGCCTGCCCCAGTTGAATGACCGTAGAACATACTTCCTTGGCCTTTTGAACAATTGTTTTAAAGCGATAGTAAGGAACCGCACTCATTCGCGGATTCAATGCTTTGGCCAAACTTTCACCGGATGCGATCTGTGCTACCAGTTCCATTGGACTAATAGGAGGTTGGAATAATGGCAGGGCTTCTTTTTGTCCGTCAATGTTCAATCCGTTACGGATATCGTATAAACGTTGTTTCACGGTATCCCAATAACTACTGAAGTTTTCGTTTTCCGGGATACCGAAATAATCTCCGGGGATGTAATTGGCAGGATTGTCCTTTAATAAAAAGGTTGAAGATTGATTTTCCTCAATGCTAACCAGAAACTCATGGACATTATCCAAACTACGATTATTCAGGGCTAAAATACCATTTAAAGTTTCTACAGCCGGCAAAGGAGGTGAAGCCACATCTACCGGTTTTTTGCCTAAGAGGTCGTAAGCCATAACATACAACATTTCCGCTTCGTTAATGTCTTCAATGGTATATTGTTTGAACAAACTGTCACCCCAGGCGATCAGGTTGTTGATATAGTTCATTACGATCACTTTTTGATAGGCAATTGGTCTTAAATGGGCAATTGCATGCGGATCAAAAGGATCGTTATG
>JAKSCY010000041.1 GCA_022360355.1 Chlorobiales bacterium | reverse complement strand
GTATTGATCCGTGGGATGCAGAAAGATGTTGAAACTGGAAGGACGAATCATTCCAAATGAAATTAATTTCTCACAATTCGTTCATATAGAGAACGAGTGTATTTCTCGATAAACGTAGCTGTTTCAAGTTCCTTCATCAGAGCGATTTTTGACTCCTCGTCAAGCTTTTCCAATTCACCCGATGCTCTGAGACGAAGGATATCTTTAAAAAACAGGAGCGAAGAGGCTCTAAGCTGAAGCTGAAGAAATTCGCAATGAAACGTGGTTTTGCGGTTAGCGTCCTGGTAATATTCAAAGTTATATGCCCTGCATTCCGGACAAAGCGGCAAAAGCGGGCACTCCTCACATTCTTCCGGTTTCAGTTGTTTACGATTCAAGTCAAAATTCTTGAATGAGCCGTTTTTGTGAAAAGGAACTGTACGTTCGCACGTATACTTATTACCATCGAGACCGATGGTGATCATGTTTTTCGTTATTCCGCAGAGGAACGATTCAAGGAATTTCTGGCTTACAGGGCGAGGCAGATGTGCGGTGAGCGGGATAAACAGAGTCGACCTGGGGATTTCCGGATTATCGGCATAGTATGTAACCAGCTTGGCCAACTCATTGCTGAAAGCTTTCAGATAACCTAAATGGCTCTCGTTATCACCCCATACGTCTTCAAAGACTATGTTTGCCTGGCATTCGAGGCCCTGTTCATTTATAAACCGTATACCCTCGGCGCAGCCATCAATAGTGTAAGGGCTGATGGTCATTTTAACGGGCACACCATAACGCTTTATAAAATCAAGGTGCGGCTTTACAAACTCGAAAGAACCGGACCGGTTGGTATTATGCATATGAGGTGTACCGTCCAGACTAATTGTCACCGAGACATCAGGGTTCTCAAGAAGCCACGTTTTGATTTCGTCATTCATCAATGTGCCATTGGTCGAAATACCAAAAAACAGATTTGATGATGTTTTTTTCGTTTTACGCCAATACGACCTGGCATCTGCTGTCAACTGGCTGATCAAATCAAAGCGCAGTAAAGGCTCCCCGCCGAAAAAACGGATAATACCCTCATTTTCCGGGTTGATCTCATCAAGAACCTCGAATAAAGCTTTTTTTGCTTTATCATAATCCAAATCATCATGTTGACGTCGATCACTCTGATAACAGTAGATGCAATCAAGATTACATCGATACGTGATGATGATGTGTATAAGAAAGCGCGTTTCCGCTTTGACGGATTTAATCCATGTCGATCTGTTACCAGCAGGACTTGACGAGGACATTTTTCTTCCCCGAATTATACCCCTGAAGCACCTTTACACCAGTGGCAATCATTCTGTTGATCCCCTGTCGCAG
>JAKSCY010000122.1 GCA_022360355.1 Chlorobiales bacterium | reverse complement strand
TAACGGGCGATATCAACCATACAGGATTTGGTGTCCATGACAACCATGCCGCCCGAACCCATGATGGCCCCCGTTGCATTGAGCGCCTCATATTCTATCGGTGTATCGAAAAGCGATTCCGGAATACAACCCCCGCTCGGGCCGCCGAGCTGAACCGCTTTTATCGGACGGCCGGTCGATGAACCACCGCCGATATCGTAGAGCACCTGTCTGATGGTCATTCCCATAGGCACCTCGACAAGGCCGCCGCGCTGTATGGTTCCGGCAAGAGCGAATACTTTTGTTCCCCTGGACTTTTCGGTACCGATCTCTGCATATGCCGCGCCGCCTTTTTCAACAATCCATGCAAGATTTGCAAGTGTCTCGACATTGTTGATAATCGTCGGTTTTCCAAAAAGCCCTTTGACCGCCGGGAAAGGAGGACGAATACGGGGCATGCCTCTGTTACCCTCAATAGAAGCAATCAGGGCCGTCTCCTCTCCACAAACAAAGGCCCCTGCGCCCTGCTTGATTTTCACATCAAAATCAAACCCGTGCCCGAGGATGTTTTTACCGAGAAGCCCCGCCTCCCGGGCGTCCCTGATTGCTTTACCGAAATGCTCTACCGCAAGCGGATACTCCGCCCGGATATAGGCATAACCCCGGGAAGCTCCGATAGCATATGCCGCGATAAGCATTCCTTCAAGAACACTGTGAGGATCACCTTCGAGCAGTGACCGGTCCATGAACGCTCCCGGGTCTCCCTCGTCACCGTTGCATATCAGATATTTTTCATCTCCCCGGGCCGAACGAGCAAAGTTCCATTTCACGGCAGTCGGAAACCCTGCTCCACCCCTGCCGCGTATACCTGCCGTACTGACCTCGTCAATAACCTGCTCCGGCGAGATATCTCCTTTCAGTATTTTTTCAATCGCCTGGTAACCACCTCTTTTCCGGTACTCTTCAAGGGATTTCGGGTCAAGCCGGCCAACATTACGCAACACGATTCTGGTCTGGCGGGCGAGATAATCCGCCCCGTTCATAGAGGTACCGGAGCGAATCAGGTGATCGAACTGAAGTTCACCCTCTCCCTTGTGGAAACCGAGGATCGAGGGAATATTTTTTTTATCCACCTTTCCGTAAAGAAACGCTTCCCCTTTCCCGTCGATGATCTCAACCATTACTTCCTGGTGACACATCCCGACACAGCCTACGGTTTTCATCTCGGCATCCGGGACCAGCGATCTGAATGTCGTATAAACCTCTTTGGCTCCCGCAGCGATACCGCATGTTCCTTCACCGACAATAACCGTTAACGGCTTTTCTCGTTGTACGCTCATTGCCGAACCTCCTTTTTCTTGTTGTCGGGTGCTTTCTTTTGAGGAGCATCGGCTTCAGCCTTCTCCTCTTCGTGGCCCGGCAGAAACTCTCCATGCTGACGTGCATGTTTTTTCAGGCTTCTCTGGGCATCGGCTCCCTTGAGGTTCCCGAACGTTTCTTCTCCTATAACCATGACCGGAGCAAGACTGCAGCATCCGATACACGCCACGTCCTCGACGGTATAGCTTCCGTTGGAAGCCGTATCATCTTCATCACCGGTTATGCCAAGGCTTTGTCGAAGCGCGGTATTCAAACGATCGGCGCCGCTGACATGACAGGCGGTCCCGTGACAAACCTTGATGACATGCCGCCCGACAGGGTCCAACCGGAACTGGGAATAAAATGTTGCCACCCCAAAAAGCTGGCTGGCACTGATATCTGTTTTGGAAACAATGATATCCATTGCCTCTCTGGGCAAGTAACCATACTCGTTTTGAACAGCCTGGAGCAAAGGAACCGCCGCAGAAGCATCGCTTCCGTTTTCAGCAATCCATTTTTTTACCAACGCCTTATCGACGGTAGCTGCCAGGGAGTTTTTTTCCACGAAATATCCTCCTTGTTAATAATTCGCTTGTAAGCTAACGACTCAGAACAACAAATGCCCACTCACGAATACCGTTCAACAGAAACGATCGGTAGAGGTGAAACAGGCAATTGTTTTTCCAATTATCTGTGCCCCTGGCCCGGGAAAACTGTTCCGGCCAAAGTTCTTTACGCAGAAAACGCATGTAATAAACAAAAATCGCTGTCAATCAAAAAAAGTTGCAGCAGCTTCCTGTGAGCAAACCGTCACTGCTCATTGCTTTTTTCCGTAAACCTTCTGCGGATTTCTTCCACACGCCCCCTGTTTACGCCAAGATCCGAAAAACCAAGCCTCGACGCCGAACGAACCTGAATCACCCCGGCAGTTTTGTCCAGGCGAAACTCAACATCGTCCGTAAACCCGAAAAGAGGCACTGTAAATGTTGACCAGAGATACTCTTCCTGGTCACTCTGTACCTCTCCATCCATATCGTCAATCACTTGTTTCAGTAACGCCCAGGCATCACCCGGCTTCGTGTGCTTAAACGCTATCGGTTCTATCCATTCCGGTGAACCGGAATATTCACTGCACACACAGTTTGGCGTCCCGGAACAGGGCCTGAGCTTTCCATCAGGACGTTCAGGCTTTTCGGCGGGCTGAGGCCACAAACCGGAAACTGTGCCTGTAACAGCTTTGAGCACATCGTTGATCATATCCATGGCTGTATATCTTGTATGGCAAAAAGCATTCTCTCTTTAAAGTACTCAGCTTTTATTGTGAATAAAACACTCCCCCACGGCAACCATCAGATTGGCTAAAGATAAAGTAGTGATACCATGCCTTGCTGCAATGATACCTGCCGTAATCACACAAGGCCCGGCTGCCTCGAAAAGCGCCACCCGGACAACCATACCACCGAGGCCGAAGAGCTGAACAGAGAGAAGACAGAAAGACGCTCAACCTCTGTACAGGTTCATTATCTGCTTTGCAGCAAAAACAATCCTGTCCGAAAGATATCCCACGAACGCATCCGAATCGTTGATGCAGGGAATATAGGAGGTGGTACCTATTCCGCTTTTCAACAAAGCCTCTTTTGCTTTCAAAAGGGTTTCGTTACCGTCGGAAAAGTAACCTGCGGAAAACAGCGCAACATGTTCCGTATTTTCTTTTTTCAACCTGTCAAGAGTCTGCTCCAGAGAAGGCTTTGTCCACTCCCCCCCTACGTCATGGTTTAAAAAGGAAACATGGATTTGTCCAAAGGAATTTCTTGCATCGCTCATGATGGTCTTTTGCAATATCCCGGCAAAAGCCATCGTTTCTTCCAGTCCGTTATGAAACGCAGGGGAATTTCCCCTGGCGTCGGCAACAAGAGTTCCATGAAAAACCAGAACAAGAGCCGATTGAGCCGTATCACCATCCCCGCACGGAAGGGAATGCCGAAAAATATGATCACGGTACACATCCAATAACCTCTCGTCCTCCCGGAAACGGCTGACAACTTTTACACCTGCAAGTTCGTGCCCCGCATAGTTATCCTTCAGATAACCGCATATGGCGCCGCAACTCAGACTGTTTTCAACCGGTGCCATATACAGCATAATCTGTGCGTCATAGCGGCGGGTATTGTCGATAACCTCCTCAAGAAACGGGGGGGTTGCGGAAAAAGCAGGAAATACCTCAAAACAGAGGCCCTGCTTTTCAGGATGCTGCGCAAGCTTACGACCGACAGCGGCAGCCTGTTTCCGTGTAAGCTCATTCTGCGGTGAAACATAGTTGATCCGCCTGAATCTCGAACTGTTTTTCAGGCCTGCACCCAATGATATCAGAAACTGAAGCGGCCGGGGAATACTCATTGCCTCTGACGCATGTGACAGGGTATGACGGGTCATGGCAAAATTATCCAGAAAACCTGCTGTTTCCGCCTCTCCGTGCGCCACCATGATAACAGCAATTTTTTTCATCATCGATGTTACTCCGCCTTGCTTGCCGAAACGACTTGTCTTCTGCCCTCCCGGCATTTATTACCCTCTACACGAACAAACGCACGCCTGCCCCTTCAGTCCTTCCCCGACCCGCCGGGACAGTTGCATACTGATTTTTCCGGCTTCAATCTGCCCGATCCGCTCTGATTTTCGCTTCCATACCCTCCTTGAACTTCTCTTCCGGCTTTACAACAACGCTGTCGCCCTCAGACAAACCATCGAGAATTTCGACATAGCGAATATCAGAAGCACCTGTTACTATCCTCTGTTTTTTCAGATGTCTTTTCTCGATCTTCCACACGTAGTCCTGCCGGGCTTCCTCAAAAACAGAACTTTTCGGAACCAGTAATGCACCTTCCTGGACATTGTATATAATGTTTGCAGTTGCCGTCATTCCGACCTGTATACTCTCCACATATCCATCAAGCGCCAGAAAAACTTTTGAGGTCTTGGTTATCCTGTCCGTCTGCGGAACCACCCTGGCAACGCTGGACGAAAGGCGTTTTTCCGGGAGAGCATCCAGCGCCACGGTGGCGGGCTGCCCTGTCTTCAGCCGGGGAACATCAAGCTCATCAACCTCAACGTTAACGATATAACTGGTTGTATCGATCACTCTCGCAACAAGGGTATTCGCGACAATGTAATCACCTATTTTTGCTTCCTGAAGAGTCAGAACACCTGCAATAGGAGCAGTGACAACCTGCTTCTTCAAATCATCCTGACGGCTTTTCAGTTGAAGTTCACGCTGCTGCAGCAGCTTCATCGCCTGAGTGTATTCCTTTTCGGCATCGTCAAGCTCCTGTCGTGCAATCGCCCCTGCCCTGAAGAGGTTGCGGCTTCTTTTCCGCCTTGCGCGTAAATCATACGTCTCCGATCTCTGCTCTGCATAAGCAGCCTTTGCCTCTTCTACTGCCAGTTGCAGCCGGCGCTCGTCAAACACCAGGATTGTACTGCCTTTATCAACCCACTCACCCTCATGAGCACCCACAAAACCTATTGTTCCGGATATCTCGCTGCGAAGATCGGCCATCGCGTCAGCGTCAACATAACCCGTTGCATAAACAGCCTGTGCGAGCTCCATTTTCTTAACGGGATGAGCTTCTACAACCACTGTATTGCCTCTTGTAACGAGATAGATAACCGTTGCCAGAAAAACAATCCCGAGAGCAATGGTATATTTAGGCAGTATTTTCTGCAGTGTCTGCATAGATAAAGGGCAAGCTTTAGAATAATGATGTGGAAGTTAAGAGTTTCCTGATTTTTCTCCTTATCAACCTTGGTTTTTCCATAATTTTATCAATCTTTAAGGTCAATAAAATATATCTGGAACTGCCGACGGCGGGTTCAGAAAAACAATGATATTAGGGCACCTCTATTTATTGCCATGAGCGGTTCAAGTGGAAGGCGAACGGAGCGCAGAAAACCTCTCCTATCCGCTCAACGAGGCAATTGAAGCGCGGAATAAATAAATCGAGGCGCCCATTAATCCGCACCGTATATGAGCGAACATCAGGATCTTCAGAAAAGCTTTTTAGAAACCGTCAGGTTTGACGCCAACGGGCTGGTACCGGCTATCGTTCAGGACCACGAAACCGGTAAAGTACTGATGATGGCCTGGATGAACCGTGAGAGCCTTGAAATGACACTGAAAAAAAAGAAAGCCTGCTACTGGAGTCGAAGCCGTCAGAAATTATGGCTAAAAGGCGAATCATCCGGCAACATGCAGGATGTTCATGATATCCTGATTGATTGTGACGGTGACACGTTGCTCCTGAAAGTTTCCCAGAAAGGCGGAGCCTGCCATGTAGGCTACCACTCCTGTTTCTACCGGAAAGCAAAAAGCGATCTTTCCCTGGAAATCTGTGATACGCTGATGTTTAACCCTGAAGATGTTTATGGCAAAAAAAGCTGAAGAATCGCTTAACCGGTCAAAAGAAACCGCTCAATCTCTTTTCAGATCGAAGTCGCATGCCTCGATACAGCATATGTTTGATGAAGTCGCTCCCACTTACGACTTTCTCAACCATCTCCTGAGTCTCGGCATCGACAATTACTGGCGATCCTGCACCGCCAGAAAAGCAAAGCAGCTGGTCGGCACAAATAGCGAACCGGCTATTCTGGATGTAGCAACCGGAACCGGCGACCTTGCACATGCAATGTCCGGAATCCCCGGCTCAAAGGTTACCGGAGTTGACCTTTCCGGAAACATGCTGTCCATTGCCAGAAAAAAATATCCCGCCATAACCTTCAGGGAAGGATACGCGGAAAAACTATCCTTTGAAGACGCTTCTTTTGATATCGTCAGCGCAGGATTCGGAGCAAGAAATTTTGAGAACCTGCTGCAGGGTCTCAGTGAGTTCCACAGAGTACTCCGGCCGGGAGGCCATGCCCTGATTATCGAACCGATGATACCCAGGAACCCGGTCATGAAGAAACTTTACCTTGTGTACTTCAAAAAGGTGCTCCCGAAAATTGCAGGACTCTTCAGCAAATCAAGTTTTGCCTATGACTACCTGCCGCACTCGGTTGAAGAGTTCCCACAGGGCGAGGAGTTTACAGCCATCCTGAAAGACGCCGGGTTCCGTACGGCAGAGTACCGCCCGATGACCTTTGAAACTTCGATACTCTACACAGCACAGAAATAACAGCTTCCCGCCGGGGAAAGTGGCCGACGACATAATTCATTTGGTGCTTTTCGCCTTGACTGTCAAAACTCCGGCTCATATTCAATACCTTCGTACACGAACGGACGCTGGTTTTGCCAGACCGAACACATATGGCTTAAAAGTATTTTGGCAATTCTGATAATAGCCGCATCCCTGTCCATTCGGCTGCACAGTTCGCTGAAAATCATCGTTAGCCTTTGCTCTTTTCTCACTGCTATCCATGATGACTCTATCAGCAGGGCAAATAATTCATTGTACAGACTACCCATATTTTTGCTAACGGAACGCTTATCCGAAGAGTACCCCGATAATGCCATGTCGACATAATGAACAAGTTCTTCAAAACGCCTGAAACGGCTCATATCTATAATCTCAGTTATGAACAGAAACGCTGTCAGAAACCCTACTCCCGGAACCGTCTGTAACAACGACACCGCCTGTGAAAGCTCTGGTTCTCTCCTGGTCATCTGCTTCATATTCCGCAGCACTCTTGCCTGTTTCCAGTGGTTTTCCTTCAACTGATTCAGCAACAACACATGCGCCTCACGGGCATAAGGAGTTGGAAACCGCAGGTTTTCCAGCCATTTCAGACAAGCACCCGACCAGCGGCGGCTGTCATCAAAATCCGCCGGGATCCGGTAGTCGTACTTTGCCAACAAAGCCCTGATACGATTTTTCAGATGTTTTTCATCTTCCACAAGACGGTCTCGACTCCTGTTCAGATACCGACATTCTTCCGCCAGAGATTGAGCAACATCAACCCCGCCCAGCGTCACTTCTTCCAGAGCACATCCCGTCTCCCCGCTGTCATCCAGCACGGTTATTACGAACCGCTTATCAGGATCCGGTGAATCAGGCTGCCAGATACGCTTGAGCATGGGAATTTTTTTAAGCAAAGGCACTGATAAGTAAAAAAGCGACATACCAAGGGTATTTGCAGCCATGTCAAGAAAAGAAAAATCCCTCCCTGTTGTATACCGCTGAAGGACCTCGATAGTTACACCGAATAAGAGCAGACCACTCAGATTGAAGAAAAGAAACTTTTTTTCAGGAAATGAAAGATCGGCAAGCAGAGCCAGAATATAAAATGCACAAGCATGGAGCAGCTTGTCACTGTGAGGGAATAGTTCAGCAATTGAATAGGCGCTTAATGCTTCACGTAAAATCAACCCTGCTGTTATGAACAGTGTCACCCGTTTTGCAAACTTTATCAGCCTGTCGCCTTCAATCATACTCACTCTTCCCCGTTGCCGTTGTCCTGTAAATCGAAAACCACCTTGTACCTTTCATAATTGGTGCATACGTGACCGCCTGATGAACGATCACTGTGGATTTTGCGGATAAGATCAACAACTTTTTTCACATCATTGACATGAAAAATCATTCTCAGATCACTTTCGCTGATCATTTTCCTCGACAGCACTTCTGCTTTCAGCCACTCAAGCAACCCTTTCCACATAGCGCCGAACAAGATAACAGGGGTTTCACAGATATGCTGAACCTGTGCCAGTTGCCAGGCATAAAACAGCTCGAGCAACGTGCCGATTCCGCCCGGAGCAACAATAACCGCATCAGAAATCGACATAAACGTATCGAGGCGGTTGCTGAACCGGTCGAACTCATGCTTGATGTCGAGGTATTGATTTGCAACCTGCTCGTGGGGCAGTCTGATGTTCAACCCGATGGAATGAGTGCCGGAGCTCGCGCTCCTGTGACCCGAGTTCGCCGCGTTCATGAGCCCTGGCCCACCTCCTGTTACAACATCAAAACCTGACTCGGCCAGCGCTTTTGCAATGGCAAACACATCCTTGTACTCCTGGTCTCCCTCCCTTATCCGGGCGGAACCAAAAATTGCAATACGATAATGCGGATCCATAATTATGTTTTATCATTAGTCTTTATGGACTCAGTTACAGCATCTCTTTAAATTCGCTTTCGGAAATCACTCTGATACCAAGTTTTTTTGCCTTCTCCAGTTTGCTGCCGGGATTTTTTCCGATAACCACAAGGCTCGTATTGTTACTCACGGACGAAACCGTTTTCCCGCCCCGTTCATGAACAAGTCCTGCTGCTTCGTCACGGGTATAGTGTTCCAGGCTTCCGGTAAAAATCACTTTCAAACCTTCAAAGTTGAGGTTGACCGGCTTGTTCGTCTCTCCAGCCTCCAATCGCAAACCTGCCGATCCGAGTTTTTCTATTATTGCATCTGCAGACGGTTTACTGAAATATTCGTGAACACTCACAGCGATCGCCGGTCCGACATCGGGAATTTCCGACAACTCTTCGACCGATGCATTGCGAAGCGTTTCAAGCGAAGGATACACCGCCGCAAGCTCGCGGGCAGTAGCAAGACCGACATGACGGATTCCAAGCCCAAACAACAGGCGATCGAACCGCTGTTTCCTGCTCTCATCAATAGCCTTCAGCAACTTTGCCGCCGACTTTGCCGCCTGCCGGTCAAGGCTCATAACCTTGTCGGTGGTAAGGCTGTACAAGTCTCCCGCATCGCCAACCATGCCGCTGTTAACAAGCTGTTCAACAACTGCCTTGCCCAACCCGTTGATATCCATTGCATTGCGTGAGGCAAAATGCTCAATACGTGCCCTGACCTGTGCAGGACAACCATCCTCGTTCAAACAATAATAGTTTACTTCGTTTGCAGGTTTTTCAAGGGGAGTTCCGCATGAAGGGCAAACATCGGGAACGACTATGGGCACAGTATTGCCTTGCCGCTCTTCCCTGATGACATTGATAATCTTTGGAATGACATCTCCTGACTTTTCAATAACAACGGTATCGTTCAACCGTACATCAAGACGCGCCACTTCGTCAAGGTTGTGCAAGGTAGAACGGGAGACCGTTGTTCCGGCAAGCTGTACAGGCTCCAGTTGGGCAACCGGCGTGATGGTCCCGAGCCTGCCGACCTGGAAAACCACGTTTCTGACAACAGTTTTTGCCCTCTGCGCAGGGTATTTATAGGCAATTGCCCATCTCGGGCTTTTCGAGGTTGCACCAAGCTCGTCCCAGAACGATGAGTCGTTGAGCTTCAGCACAATGCCGTCGATCTCGTATGGCAGTTCCTGGCGCTTCTCCTGCCACTCGCTTATAAAGTCCCGTATCTCATTGATTCCACGGCAAACCCGAAAGTTTCCGCCGGTATAAAAACCCATTTTTTCAAGACAGGAGAGGTGTTCTGCATGAGTGAGTCCTGCCCCCTGGGGATCTTTCAGGTCGTAGGCGACAAACATCATTTTCCTGCGGGATACTTCCGCCGAATCCTGCAGTTTCAGTGTACCTGCGGTGGCGTTTCTCGGATTGGCGAACTGCTCTTCCTCCGGACGCCCTTCATTGAGGCGGGCAAAGTCCGCTTTTGTCATGAACACTTCACCCCGTACCTCGATCTCCCTGCCTGCATATTCTTTCTCAAGCTCTTTTTCGGAATACACATACTCTCCCAACCGCAAAGGAACAGAACTGATGGTACGGATGTTCGGGGTAATATCATCACCCTGTACACCGTCGCCGCGTGTGGCCCCGCGAACAAGTATACAATCCCGGTAGAGAAGACTCACTGCAACTCCGTCAAACTTCAGTTCAGCGACAAATTCCGGGTTGTCACGATGTTGTTCGGGCAGCATTTTGTGCACTCTCCCGAAAAAATCTTCGATCTCCTCAAAAGAGTATGTATTGGAAAGGCTCAACATCGGCCTGGTATGGGCCACGGTCGGGAACTCTTTGGTAATCTGTCCCCCGACCCGCTGGCTGGGGCTGTCGGGGGTAATCAGATCCGGAAACTCCTGTTCGAGCGTGACAAGCATTTCAAGCATCGTATCGAACTCGTAATCTGAAACCTCCGGTTTTGCGAGAACATAGTAGCGGTAATTGTGACGATTGATCTCCTTACGTAATCTTTCGATCTCGGCAACAGCCTGCTGCTTGTTCATCAATCTCCTGTAGTTGATTATTTTGTGGAAGACAATGCCCAACCGGCAAGATTCTTTAAAAACGAAACCGAACCTCCAACCCCGAGTTTATCATAGGTGGCCTTCAATACTTTCGGATAGCGCCATGCCACTTTCAGAAGAACGGTTACAAACTCTTCCAGCCTCATCTCATCACGGAACATGGCCTGGCGGTAACGATGCGGTAATCCGTCAAGAACGATCATCACTTCGTTCATCAACTCATTGACAAAACCGGGTGTATCGGTTGCTGCATCATAACACATGTACTTCATCAGGTTTGCCATCGATGCAACATTGGGTTCATAAGCGCTGATCTTTTCAAGATCAGTGCGCGAGAGACGACCTGCAACCATGGCCTGGTAAAGACCAGCCGTCAAATGCTGAAGGTTGCGGACCATTGACCCAAAACCGCAGAAAGTCAGTGGTGAATGAAGCGTCGCCGCATCCCCGAAAAGAATAATATTATCATCGGCTATCTCCCGTGCTCTTGAGAATCCTTCATGGGAATATGCCGGAATAATGCCGAAAACCGGACGGTGAATAGTGAAATCATCTGCAGGCTTCTTGTAACCGGGAAGCTTCCGGAAATATGTTTCGAAAAGGCCCAGCAGGGTTTTGTCATTGTCTGAGTCAACAGCATCATAGAAAAAGAGATAGGTAATATACTCCTTTCCGGCCGCAGGGAACCCTTCCCAGATCAGTTGACGCCCGCTACCTGCCGATGTATCCGCCCGCTCGGTACTGACAAGGATCTCCCCGGCATCATAGTCTGCCTCCTGAAAGCCGCTGGCGACAGTACCCACTGTCGGACAGACATGCGTCTGGGAACGTCCGTCGTTAAGCTGCATGGCGATCGGCGACAGAATACCCATAACATCAACAAGTACCTTGGCCTTGAAAAAGAGAATCTCGCCTTCGGGACCGGACACCTCTACGATAACATGGTCCGGAAATTTATAACAGCGCCTGAAGGTTGTCCGGTCAAGAATACCGTTTCCTTCTTCAGCAAGTATTTTCCGTCTGGCAATTCCAAGGAGACGGTCTGCATCAACTGCACAGTCAAGCACGTTATCTATATACAGCCTTTTCTGACGCCCATCTTCGACGAAAAACTCAACCCAGCCGGTCTTGTAACTCCGGACAATGGCCGAGTCAATCTCTCCAGTGAAAAACACACCTGTTTCCTCAAGTCTTCGAAGCTCCTGCCGCGATATATTCCAGTCCCTGGTCGATGTACCCGCAACATGCCTGTCTACAAGCACCACTTTCTGGCCGTAACGCTTTGTCATAACAGCCGCATGGAGCAGCCCGAGCGTTCCGCCTGCATAAAAAATATCACATTCGCCGTTCACAGGCGTCCCTTCCGGAAAAACACTGCCGGGTAAAACCGCACCATCCGAAGAAAACATATGCGCATGTTCCCAGTAGCGATCGAGTTCAACAACCCGGCGCAGATACGCCTCACCGTTCTGGAGGGCGGAAAAGTTCCTGTAAACAAGCGGATGGGTGTGTTTTATCTGTTCGAGCATTATTCACATATGTTTTTCCTGCGACGACCTAAAGCAGTCTGTCGCTGTCAATTTTTCCATCAACAAGATGAATACGACGCTTCGCCCTGTGGGCAAACTCTTCATCATGAGTCACAAAGATAACAGTCTGATTAAACTCTTTGTTCAGTGTCTCGAACAACTCGTAAACCTGGTTCCCTGATTTTGAATCAAGGTTACCGGTCGGCTCATCTCCAAGAACAACCTTCGGGTCGTTGGCAAGGGACCGGGCAACGGCAACTCTTTGTTGCTGTCCGCCGGAGAGCTGGCTTGGCCTGTAATCGTAGCGGTCGCTCAAACCCACCCTGTCAAGCAGCATCTCAGCCCTGGCTCGGATTTCGGTTTTTGTTTTGCGGTTGTTGATCATCATCGGCATACTGACATTTTCAACAGCCGTAAACTCGGGGAGAAGAAAATGAAACTGGTAGATAAACCCGATTTTTTCATTGCGAATCCTCGACATCTCATTCTCGTTCTTGTCCGTAATGTTTATGCCGTCAAGCCAGACCTCTCCAAACGAAGGCTTGTCAAGACCCCCCATAATATAGAGCAGTGTTGATTTTCCGGAACCGGAGGGGCCCGTTATTGAAATAAACTCGCCTTCCTCGATCTCCAGTGAAAGACCGGGGATAATGGTCTGGCGGATGTCGCGGGAAAGTTCAAGCTCCCTTCGGACAGAGACAAGCTTCAAAATGGTTTTATTCATCAGTAAAAGACATCGAACGTACTGTTTGGCGTTTGCAGCACCTGCCTGAACGCCATGTCGAAATAACCGGGCGGACAGCTTTTATAATAAAAAAAACTCCTTAACATTATCCGCACACCGATAACCGGAACAGTCCACGCTTTTTTCCTGTCCGGTTACAACTTTTTAATCATTTGTTATGTTATTCTGAAGCAAGAGGTTAAAATACAGATGGCATTACCCGGCAAAAAAGTATGTTTTATAACCGGCGGTTCAGGACGTCTTGGCAGTGAGGTTGCCTTTTCACTGGCTCAAAGCGGGTATTCTGTTTTCCTGACCTACAACAAATCGGAGGAAAAAGCAGAAGAAACCCTCAATAATATCCTTAGCTTCAGTCCTGAATCGAAAATGGCGCAATGCGATGTCTCAAAAGTTCCCGATATCGAAGAAGCGTTCAGGTTCTTTGCGGAACATTTCAACAGGCTCGATCTTCTGATCACCAGCGCGTCCAATTTTTACAGTACAACGTTACCTGATGTAACCGAAGGCGAGTGGCACAGTCTTGTCGATACAAACCTGAAAGGAACGTTCTTTACCATGCAGGCCGGGGCGAAGCTCATGACAGGACAGCCGTTTGTCTCACGCATCATCACGATGACCGATATCTCTGCTGACCTTGTATGGAAAAACTTTACACCGTATACAGCTTCAAAAACTGCCGTTCAGCATATTACAAAGGTATTTGCAAAGGTATTCGCCCCGAAAATCCTGGTTAATTCAATTGCTCCGGGTACCGTGACGATAAATCCGGAATGGAGTGACGGTCCGGAAGATGAGCTTTCGAAACACATCCCTTTGCAGCGCATTGGGGAACCCGCTGATATCATGGAAGCAATTATGTTCCTGACGAGAAGTAATTATGTAACCGGCCAGGTTATTACCGTTGACGGCGGGAGGATTTTGCACTGATTTAGCCAAAAACGTTCATTTATATATATTTTTTACTATACAGAAGCCCTTATGCCTAACACCAGGGCACCTTTATACAAAGCGAGCAGTTCTACAGGTGCTCTACAATCAGCAGATGATGATGCAGGAAATGCAGGACAATCAGCCCGTAAACGGGGAATCCGAACCGTCGCACTCAGGGAAAACCCATATTCCGGAGCAGGTCGAGGTAATAAGTGATAATATTTCCAAGATGTACAATCAGTTCAAGGACAGTGAACAGTATGAGGAGATCCAGAACAAGGCACTGAAACTCAAGGAATACATAAAGGAGAACCCTGTCCCCTCGGTGCTTTACTCTCTCGGAGCCGGGTTCATTCTCGGGCTGCTGCTTCACAGAAAGCGATAACCGTCGATCAGCACGTCCTGCGTCTCGCAGAACCGAGGAAAAAACAACCGGTTACGACCGCCTTTTCGGAGCATCGGACCCCTTGCGTCTTACCTATCACTATCCTTGCAATGAAAAGAACCAAAAATATTCCAAAAGCTTATGTCCCAGGAAGAGAAAAGGAATCCCGAACAGGATGATCAAAGCGGGAAAACCATAGGAAAATTGATTGACAGCACGGTAACATCGAGCTATGAGGATCTTCTGGCAATTATTGAAGCAAGAGCGGAACTGATCAAGATCGAAATCACCGAAAAGCTCGCCGTTGTCGCCTCACTTCTCATAATCGCAATTTTTCTTGTAGCAGGGCTCATCTATCTGATTACAACCATTGCCCTCCTTATCGGAGAACTCCTCGGCCATTACTATCTCGGCTATCTTATTGTCAGCTCATTCTTCTTGCTGGCTTTCCTTGTTTTCACCAAAATACGACCGGATCTTCTGAAAAATCTCATCCACAAAATTCTTCTCTCCTCTCATGGACAAAAAAACTGAGCCACTGAAAAATATAGAAGCAAGAATTCACGAACTGGAAGACAGTATTCATGAACGTGAAAAACAACTCAAAGAGAGGGCAGGCCGGTTCAAAAAAGAACTTCAGGAAGAGTTCTCTCCTGCTGAACTGGTTAAAAAATACCCGCTGCAGACAACCGGTGCATCACTGTTGTTTGGATTCTTTGCCGGAAAGGTGATGCGTTCCATCGTTTCTCCTTCGTCTCATAACAATGCTCAATCTGCCAAACCACCAAAAAACGAACCTTCTGAACTCAAAAGCGCTGTCAGTTCCATAGGAATCGACATTCTCCGGTCAGGCAAAGACCTTGCCTTCAATTACCTCAAGTACTATCTGGACGATAAAATGAAGTCGGGCAAAGGGTAGGCTTTTTTTACTATATTCCTGCACGGGAATCGTTGATGCATCAATGATCCGGCAGGAATAATCAGTCAGACTCTACCGTGAAAGTACATCTGGACAGAACATCGTCAGGATTCTGCATAGGAGTTCAGGGCACCATACACCTTGCGGAAGAAAAACTCAAGAAACTGGACGGCAAACTGTATTGTCTGGGAGACATTGTCCATAACGAAGTCGAAGTAAAACGCCTTGAAAACCTGGGTTTGATCACCATAGGCAACGAGGAATACAGCAGGCTCACTCATGCCCCGGTGCTGGTCCGTGCGCATGGGGAACCGCCATCAACATACAGGACAGCAGAAATAAACGAGTTATCGATTACCGACTCTACCTGCCCTGTAGTCTCAAAACTTCAGCGCACGGCAAGGCTGTTGCATGAGTTGGGATTCCAGGTAATCATTTACGGCAAAAAAGCTCATCCGGAAGTAATCGGCATTAACGGACAGTGTGACAATCAGGCGATCATCATTAAGCACGCAGACCTTTCGGCTCACGAAGAAACAGAACCCGTTGATTTTACACGCCGAACCGCCCTGATCTCACAGACCACAATGGATGTACCCGGCTTTCATACCCTGAAAGAAAATCTTGAGCACCTTTTTTCCGAAAAAGTTGACGCTGATTACCGCAATGAAGCTGCCTCATGGAAAGATATCCGGGATATCGACCTTACAGCCGAAATGACCGGCGTCCGCCCATTGCCCCGTTTTGTCTATAAAGATACCATCTGCCGCCAGGTTTCAAGCAGAAACAGCAAGCTGCATGATTTTGCTGCCGCAAACGACGTAATAATCTTCGTTGCCGGTAAAAAGAGTTCCAATGGTCAGGTTCTTTTCAACATCTGCAAACAGTCCAATCCCCGCAGCTACTTTATAGTGAATGAAGCCGACCTCAGGGACGAGTGGTTTTATGAAAACGGCAGTCCGGTCGGCAGTGTGGGCGTATGCGGAGCAACATCAACACCTATGTGGCTGCTGGAAAAAGTCGCGCGGCACATTGAAAAAACATATGCCTCCTGACTGTCGGTCGAGTTGAACGTTCACAAGCTTTTCACTTCATCATTATGAGCACTGTCACTTTCACTCTCAACGGAAAAGAGGCTACTGCCGAAGCGGGAATATCCATTCTGGAAGCAGCAAGATGCAATGGCGCAGCTATTCCCACCCTCTGTTTCCATGACTCGCTGCACTCACCCGGTTCCTGCTGGATGTGTATTGTTGAAATCAAGGGAAAACACCGTTTTGTTCCCGCATGCAACACCAGCATAACCGATGGAATAGCTATTGAAACCGACAACTCCGAGCTCTACGAAATTCGCAAGAAAAATCTCGAACGCATCCTTGAGGGTCACTGTGGGGACTGCAGCGGGCCGTGTGAAGTGTCATGTCCTGCAGGATGCGATATTCCCGCATTTGTTTCGGCCATAGCCGACGGCAACGACAGAGAAGCAATACGAATCATCAAGGAAGATATTCCTCTTCCGGGTATTCTCGGCAGGATCTGCCACGCTCCCTGTGAAGATGAGTGCAGAAGGCATGGTGTTGACGAGCCTTTGTCAATATGCGCCCTGAAGCGGTTTGCCGCTGACAGGGATAACGCATCGGGCAGCCGTTACCTCCCTTCGTGCAAACCAAAAACAGGCAAAAAAACAGCCGTGATCGGAGCCGGACCGGCAGGCCTGACGGCAGCATACTGTTTATTGAAAGAGGGGCATAGTGTCACCATATACGATTCTCACGAAGCCCCGGGCGGAATGATGCGATACGGCATCCCCCGTTTCAGGCTGCCTCTTGACATCATAGAAGCAGACCTCGAACCACTCAAAGCCATGGGCGCGGAATTTGTCTGCAACACGGAGTTCGGCAGGGACATTTCTCTCGACAGCCTCAAAAAAGAAGGTTTCGATGCACTGTTTCTTGCTTTCGGCGCCCAGAAAGCCGATCACCTGGAAATACAGGATAAGGATAGTGGCTGTGTGGTTTCCGGTATCGATTTTCTGAAACAGGTCTCGTCCGGCAAAAATGTCCAGCCGGGTAATCGTGTACTTGTAGTTGGCGGCGGGAACACCGCGATTGATGCTGCACGCACTGCGCTTCGGCTGGGAGCTGCCTCTGTCCGCATTCTCTATCGCAGGACAATTGATGAGATGCCGGCAAATCGTGCAGAAATACAGGAAGCCCTGCACGAAAGAATTGTAATCGATTTTCTCACCGCTCCGGTCTCGATCAGACAAGTCGGGGGCAGTTTTCAGATTACAGCGCAGAAAATGGAACTGGGCAAACCCGATGAAAGCGGAAGGCGGCGCCCTGTCCCAATTGACAATTCGGAATTTTCGATCTCTGCAGATCTGGTTGTTTCTGCCATAGGGCAGCATGTTGACAGCTCCGTTCATGCAAATCTGGGTATTGCCCCGGCCGACAACGGCACTGTGGGTGCCGACCCTGAAACGTTTCAAACGGCCATCCCCTGGGTATTTGCCGGCGGAGACTGTGTAACCGGTGCCGATACGGCCATTAATGCGGTCAATCATGGCAAAAAAGCTGCACAGGTAATGAACCTGTATCTCAGAGAAAAACCGGTTGCCGCATCTGCCGGTGCTTTCAATTCAAGTTATGGCGCCAGAGACAAGGCGCCTGAAGCATTTTACCGGCGGGCGACTCCCGCACCCAGAGCAAAGACTGACGAACTGCCCCTGAACCGGCGGGTTTCAGGTTTCGACGAGGTTTCAGCCGGGCTGAGGGCTCAAAGTGCAAGAGAGGAAGCACTGCGATGTATGCGCTGCAGTTGTGTGAGCGGAAGTGATTGCAGGTTGCGCGAACTCGCTTCAGCGTATGCCGTGATCCAGAAGCACAGCAGCAGCCCTGACGACGGGTTCCTGGTTGACCGGAGTGAAGAAATACGGTTTGAAAGGACAAAATGCGTTGACTGCGGTATTTGCGTCCGGACGCTCGAAGAGGCCGGAAAGAACGGCAGCAGGACAATGAAACTTCTGGTTGAACGCTGTCCTACCGGAGCATTGAGCGGGTAAAAAACAGCCGGTTTACCTTCCTTTCTCACCGGTCACTCTGGAGCCCTTAGAGCTATAGTTTTGAAAAATCAAAATCCTTTGCGGCAAACTTTCTCACTGTGGGATTGAACGCTTTCGTGCCCACCACAACGACATCCCCTGCCCTCAGGTTTTCTTTCTCATCCGAATCGACAACCACCTCCACAAGGTTGTTGCCTATGGCGACAACTGCTACATAGACCGCATCAACAGCTTTTATCTCAAGAATTTCACCCTTGAACGCAAATTTCTGGGTTGTCGCTCTTTCGACAAAAAGCTTGCGGGGCGACGTATCGGCAACGATTCGACCCTTTTCAAGCAGAAGGACGCGGTCACAAAGCTTGTACATCTCACTTGAATCATGGGTAACGATAAGTATGGTTACACCAAACTCGCGGTTTATTTTCAGCAACTCATCCTGCAGCATTGCCTTCATACTTTCATCAAGCGCTGAAAGGGGCTCGTCAAGCAGAAGAAGCCGCGGCCGCTGCATGAGGGCACGCGCCAGAGCAACCCGCTGTTTCTGCCCACCTGACAGATTTGATGGTTTGACATGCTTCAGCTGCTGCAAGCCCACCATGTCAAGAAGCTTCTCAGCCATATCCATATCCCGGGATGCATAGAGCAGATTCCCCAGAACGGACATATTCGGAAACAGTGCATACCCTTGAAAGACAACCCCTACCCTGCGCTGCTGAGGCTTGAGATCGAGCTCTGGTTTTTTACCTGCTGTAGCGCGGAACCATATATCACCTTCCACTTCGAGCAGACCCTCGTCAGGAGAGGTCAGCCCAGAGAGTATCCGTAAAAACGTAGTTTTCCCGCTACCTGAAGGCCCGGCAACAGCGGTAATACCGCCGGAAGCAATTTCCACGTCTGTTTGAAGAAAAAAGTCTCCTTCCGTGCCAACGAGTTTTTTTTTCAACGATGCAAAAACCATAATCATCCACCCGGCGCCCTGTAACGATGATTGAGGACATAGACAACCATCAGCACCACAAAACTGAACGCAATAAGTATCAGGGAGTAAATATGAGCCGTTCCATAATCCAGCAGCTCCACCAGTTCGTAAATCGCTATCGAAGCGACCCTTGTTTCACCCTGAATACTGCCGCCGACCATCAGCACAACCCCAAACTCTCCTACCGTGTGGGCAAATGTAATGATAACCCCGGTAAGAATTGAAGGCTTGATACCTGGCAATATTACATGCAGAAGCGTTTCAAGCTTCGACTTTCCCAGAACGTATGAAGCTTCCAGAAGTTTTGCCGGTATCTGTTCCATTCCGGACTGAAGAGGCTGCAGCATAAAAGGAAAAGAGTAAATACAGGAAGCGATAAGAACCCCCTCGAATGTAAAAACAAGATCCATGTTGAACATCTCTTTCAAAAACATCCCCACGGGGGCCCGGTCAGAGAGAGCAACCAGCAGATAAAAACCAAGAACTGTCGGAGGCAATACAATCGGCAAGCTTATAAGCGCCTCCACAAACGGCTTTGACCGGGATCTTGTCTGCGACAGCTTCCAGGCAAGTGGAACCGAAAACAAAAAAAGCAGTATCGTGGTTATTGCCGCAAGCCTGAAAGAGAGCAGGAAAGGCTCTGTATCAAAATGGTTCATTGCTGTTCAGCTTTTGAAAGATAAAGATCGCTTGCCTTCATGAGCGCAGTAACGGTATCTCCGGGACTGATATCCATCCTTGCAACCGCCTCCGTTGTGGTCAGTGCATAAAATTTCCCGACATTGCTGCCAAGCAGAATGTCGGTAAGCAATTTCCCCCTTTGCAGTTCAAGCACGGTTGCTTTCACCCGGTTTGCTATGCTCACTTCGCCTGCCACGTTTTTTGCAAGTGCAACATGAGCTGATTTAAAATGTATCTCCACTGACGCACCGACAGTATAGTCCTTGCCAAGTTCAAGGGTTATCGCCGTAAACACCTCGTCACCCGCGGCAAGGGATACCCTGTGAAGACTTCCGCTTGAATCTATTCCCGTAACCACAGCCTGTATCCTGTTCATTCAACCCGGTATCCGTTTTTTTCCAGGATTTCCCCGGCCCTTTCCCCCTGCATAAACCTGAAAAAAGCTGCTGCTGTGCTATTGGAAGAATCCAGGAGCACCATTGCCTGGCGGAGCACGGCCGGATTATATGCCTCCGGTGGAAACCCGATCCATTCCAACCCGGCTTTTTCCAGTTCCCTGCCACCATCACCGTACAAAAGAGATGCTGCAATGAAACCGGCATCTGCCGCCGTAATAACATGCTGAAATGTCTGGGTTACAGAGGTTCCGTAAACAAATTTGCTTTCAACCTGCTGTAAAACACCGGCACGGGAAAGAATTTCGACCGCAGCCTCACCGTAGGGAGCGAGTTCAGGCTGTGCAATTGCAATTTTTTCAACCGATGCATCCGTCAGACACTCAACCCCTTTCTGCCCGTCGATCCCGCTTTGGTAAACCATTATCGGAACCCCCCGGGCATAGACTAAGGGAGGCCCAACGGTCAGCGATTCGTTGTAAAGCAACTGAGGATAGAGCGTATTTGCAGCCAGAAAAAGATCGAATGGGGCACTGTTGCGAATCTGCGCCGTAAGACTGCCACTTGAAGCCCTGGTGAGCCTGATATCCGACATCCCATACCCGCTGATCTCCTCCCTGAACGCCTCGACAAGCCGAGGCATCACGTAACTCAGATTTGCCGCTGCAGCGATATGCAGGGTGGCTGGTTCATCCGTGGACCGCCGAGACTGCTCGCCTGCTCCCCGGCAGGAGACCACAAGAAACGCAACGAGCAAAAACGGTAAAAAAAAGCATCTGCTTTCCTTTTTCATAATGGCAACATTGAAATTCATTATCCCCGGAAAAACATAATGAATAACCTAAAAAAATAAAACAAAAAAATATAAAACCTTATTTTTTTAGGGTAACACTTGTTTTTCAAAAGGAAAAACTCAATCAGTATCGCCAAAATTTCTTAAAAAGTCCGACCCTTTCCTGAGCGATTCATCAACCGCCTGTTGGACGCTTTTAACCGTTTCAGGGATATTTTCGCCCGACCAATACAGGTAGGCAACATAAAGAATAGAGACAGCCGCAACCACAGCAAGCAGTTTCAGGATTTTTTTCAAAAACAGCAGCAGCACGGCGATCGATACGATAACCGCTATGACAAGATAGAGAGGGTTTTCAACAAGAAGTGTGACAAACTGTTCCATAATGGGTTTGTTTAAACAATAGGTGGTAGCCGCAGATAGTTGCAGATAACGGAAGCAACCGTTCCTGACGGCGATACCGAACCCAGCTTTTCTCCCGCGGCAAGCAGTTCCCGGCGCATATTCCCGGCCCCCCTTGCGTCGTCCAGCAGTCGTGATGCTTCCCTGAAAATATTTTCGGGGGTCACTTCATGCTGGAGCAGTTCGGGCACTGTCCGCTCCCTGGCATACAGACCTTTTATGACAAGATTGGCAAGCGAGATACTGTGCAGGCGAACAAAGCGCTTGCCTATAGCATAGTTCAACCGGCCGGTTTTATACAACACAACCATAGGAACCCCGAAACAGAGCGCCTCAAGCGTAGCCGTCCCCGATGTCACGAGCACAAGATCACTATAGTTCATCACATCATACGCCGAACAATCTACAAGCGGAACTCCTGCACCTTCAACCCATGCATCATATAAGCGGTGATTGACATGCGGGGCTCTGCCGAGCAGAAAAGCTGCATCATATTTTTTCCGAAGCATTCCTGCCGCCCGAAGCATTTCAGGAAAAATCAGGGATATCTCCTGCTGTCTGCTGCCAGGGAGCAAACCGATAATCTTTCGTTCCACCGGTATTCCATGCTCATGGAGAAAGTCCCTTTTCGGGCGGAGCTCGAGCCTGCCGATTTCTTCAACCACCGGATTACCGGCGAACTCCGCGTTTATATCATGTTTTTTGTAAAAGCCCACCTCAAAATCAAAGATCACCATGAGGTGATCAACATATTTTCTGATCTTCCCGATACGGCTCTCCTTCCATGCCCAGACTTTCGGGGAAATATAATAGATCACAGGAATATCGAGACGATGGAGATACCGGGCCATGACAAGGTTCATTCCCGGGTAATCCACAAGCAATGCCGCATCAGGCCTTTCGCGTACAACCGCCTGTTTCAATGCGCGAATCACTTTCCGGAAAAAAAAACCCTGCTTGACCACCTCAACAAAGCCCATGACACCGAGATCCTCAACATCATAGAGCAGATCAACACCAAGCTCCCTCAGCCTTCGACCACCTGTACCGAAAACCTTGATCGCAGGGCATCGCGCATGGGCAGCCGCAATGACTTCCGAAGCATGGAGATCTCCTGAAACCTCTCCGGCCAGAACAAAAAGTTTCTTCTCTCGCATACGTCACCCCAATTGGAACATCAACCAGCAAACTGTATCTTTGACCTAAAGGCGGAAAAGCCTC
>JAKSCY010000126.1 GCA_022360355.1 Chlorobiales bacterium | reverse complement strand
TTTGTGTACTTCAAAAAGCTGCCTTTGTTTTACCGATACTCGGGATGTTGCTTTTCCGCTGCTTCTTTTACCGCTTGTTGTTCCGAAAAGCCTGAAGGTGGAATTATGAAAAAGCGGCTTGTTTTTGTTGGTGATTAATTTATAATTCGTCCAATTATAAATTAATCCTATCATAAAACATAATGTACACCTCAATTTATTGTCATGAGCGATGAGCGGTTCAAGTGCAAGGCTGGAGGTGCTGACACGCTCCGTTGTTCTCGGAATGAAGCGGGTATTTTGGAAATACAAGGCGCATTTGAGAGGTGTGTCCATGGTTGCGCTGAAACCCGGCAATCCATAAAAAGAAAAAGATCTATGGATAGGGCGTGTGTGTTGCCTGTACGATGTTTTGTTCATCGGTCCGGCGAAACGGTGAGGGGGGAAGGCTGATACGCTCATTCAGGGTTTATAAAAATAGATATGGAACATCTCTTCGCTCTGTTTGTCTATCCAGTGTGGAATATGCAGGCTGCTGGCCTTGTCGATTAACGGGGCAGGCAGAAACGGTGCGATGAGCTTGTATACCGCTCCCGTTTCCATGGCGTTCAGATCAGCAATGACCTGGTTGACAGGGTGTTCTCCTTGCGCAAGCATTTCACGGACATCGAACTCCGTTGTAATCAGGTTTTCTTTGAACCATTCAGGTTGTACGGTGTTATACTTTGTTTCTCCGGTTCCTGTATATAAATCCTGACCGACAACACCCCGGAGCTTGTTGACCAAGTCTTCGACTTTGACATTGCCGATCGCGGCAGCCTGCTGCAGGGTAGCGATTTTTGCAACGGTTTTGCGCAGGACAGGGTTCTTCAGTTTTTTAAACTCCGGTACATAGCCTATGAGAACGTCTTCCAGGTGCGGGTAGGTCTCAAGTAATTGATGCACCTTTGTTTTTGGTGTTATTATCAGATCGCTGCTCATGTTGTTTGCCGCGCTTAGGTGTATGACAAGATTCGCTGCTCACCCTCGAGTGTACGGTACCGGCTGACATCATGAGA
>JAKSCY010000742.1 GCA_022360355.1 Chlorobiales bacterium | reverse complement strand
GTCACGCCGATCAACTGCCGCTGGCCGTCCGAGACACCCGCCCCGCCTTCGGAGATCAGCAGGTCGAGCCCTTTGGGATGCTGCGCGATCAGGTCACTCAGGCCGGTCTTCCGGCAGGCCTCCATCACGGCCGTGTCAGGCCGGCGTTTCAGCCCGAACAGGAGGTTATCGCGCAGCGTGCCCCCAAAGAGATGCACCTGCTGGGGAAGATAACCTGCATGTGTTGTCAGCACATGACGCGACACCTGGTGCAGGTCAAGACCGTCGATGAGCACCGTGCCCGATGTAGGCTTGTACAGGCCGGCCAAGGTCTTTAACAGGGTGCTTTTGCCCGATCCCACCACACCGAGCACGGCGACTTTCTCGCCGGCCGCGAGGCGGAACCGGTCGATCGACAGCACCGGCTTGTTCTCTCCATAAGCGAAGCGAACGCCCTGAAGCACAAATTCTCCCCTGAGGCGGTTGGGCGTCAGGGGCCGATCAACGCCGTGGTTATCCTGTTCCAGGGTGAAAAACCGCTCGATGTTTTCATACGCGATTTTAGCATGCCCCCACTGGACGATCAGTCCCGGCAGCATCCCGATCGGCGCCAGCACCCGGCTCGACAAAATCGCACAGGCGATAATGCCTCCTATCGTCAGGCTCGATGTCGAGGCAAGCCAGGCACCGGTCGCAACCAGCAGAACATAGCTGATCTGCTGCATGAACGCCGTCAAATGCATCGACGCCTCGCTGTACCGCCGGGTCAGGGCTTCGTCGTCGATGACCTTGCGGTTCAGTTGGTCCCAGGCGCTGATGATCTGCCAGGCGCCGCCGCTCGACTTGATGGTCTCGGCCCCGTCGAGCGCATCGACCAGCACCCCGAGCTTGCGGTTCGATATCCCTGCACTCTCCTTGGTATGCTCTTCGATCCGCCGGCGAAACAACAGGCCCACGAGAATCGACAGACAGAAAAAACAGAGCGCCACCAGCGCCATCAGCGGTCCGGCAATCGCCATGATCACCAGCAGGAACACCACGCCGAACGGCAGGTCGATCAGCGTATACATCGTCGCCGTCGAGGCAAACGTGCGAATCGCCTCATACCCCCGAACCTGGGCCGCCAGCGAACCCACGCTCGAGGGAAACTGGTCCATCCGGACCTGTAACAGCCGGTGAAAAATCCGGTGCGACAACTCTTGGTCCATATCGCGAACAAAACGCTCCATGATGAAGCTTCGCGACAGGCGAACCGTCAGGTCCAGCACCATGATCATCAGCACCCCGACCGTCAGCACTGTCAGCGTCTGCATGCCGCCTGTCGGGATCACCCGGTCATAGACCTGCAGGGAGTAGAACGAGACGAACAGCGCGAACACATTGATCAGCACCGATGCAATCCCGGCTTTGACAAACACCGGAACCTTGTCGCGAACCGACTGGCGGAACAGATCGAGAAAACTCGGCACCGCGAACGCCCTGTCGTGCTGATGACGCAACGAGACAAAACTGGAACCCGGCGGGATCACCGATACCTGCAGCACCCCGTCCGGGGCCTCGAGCATCCAGCCGCCCTGCTCGGTCCGGCCGTAAATAATCCCGCTGTCAATACCCGGCATCGCACAGACCATCGGCAGCATGTTGGACACCGGTTCGTCGGCGCGCTCCCGGTCAGCCATACCCAGCAGGGTCAAGAGGGTGTCGAGCGCTTCTCCCGCAGGGACCGGGGAGTTGGCAGAAGCGCGATCATCAAGATGACGCTGCAGCGCCTCCAGCCGCGCCGGCGGCACACCCATCGTCCGGCCTTCAAGCGCACAGCAACGCTCGGCAAGCCAGCCGATATTTATCCGCGATGCATGGTGAGACATAACAAAAATATCTGGTACTACTTTTAATGAAAAGATATAGTGACGTCGTCCGGCCTTGCCGGACTTGGTAACAAGTGCTTCGCCGTCGGCATCGGGAATCGACCATTCCTAAATTGCCGACCGCCAACTGCCGGCTGCCGACCGGTCCCCCTTTGCCGACTGACTCCCTTTTCGATCCCGAAACCCGACCCCGACCCCGATTTCCAACTACCCCAACGCTCTT
>JAKSCY010000168.1 GCA_022360355.1 Chlorobiales bacterium | reverse complement strand
ACTATCTAACCGTTTTTGACTTTTTACCTTTGCCTTTTGACTTGTGCTCTTACTCCGGCCGGCAGGTCATGATGTCGCGGAGTTCCGCTGCGAACAGCCGCAGGTCTTCATCGAGAAAATGCGATGAGTGCAGGCGGGCGTGCTTTACCGCGTCGAGATCAATAGTCACATCGAATGTGTGCTGTTTAAACAGCGGGGCTGTTGCAAGAGTCGCCCCGTCAGGTCCGGCAACGGATGAATTGCCCCAATAGGTAAAACTGTCTTCATTACCGACGCGGTTAACACAGGCGACATAAGTGCTGAAAAGAAACGAGTAGGTGCTGATTATCTGTTGCCACTGCTCGACGATTGCCGGTTGTGTTGCACCGGGAGTCAGCCGGAGCGGACTGGACATGAGCACAAACAACAACTTTGCTCCCTGGTGAGCAAGGAGATAGGGAACCGAGACATGCCACATATCTTCACAGATGGCAATGCCTATTTTTCCAAGCCTCCTCGATGTTACAGCCTCGATTTTCTGTCCTGCTGAAAAATAGCGCAGCTCTTCAAACATGCCGTACGTCGGGAGGTAGATTTTCCGGTGAGCACTTTGGGCTTGCCCGTCTTCGAAGAGAAACGCGGAATTATATACTCCGTAATCATTGCTGAGTTCGATTCCGCCGCAGATAATCGTTATTTCCCGACTGAGTTCTCTCAGAGGATCAAACGCCGGATCATCGATGTGCAGTGCGACATCCTGAGCGGCGTCCTGAACATTGTATCCGGTCAGGGATAATTCGGGAAAAGCTATTGCACTGGCGTCGTCGCCGATGGCTTTTTCGATCAGTGCTCTGTGCTGTGCGAGATTTTCCTCGAAGTTGGCAAGAACGCAATCAGTCTGTGCTATTCTCAACCTGGATATCTGCATGGTTTTGATGTCATGAGTGATAAGGATAAAACAGATAGAACGTCAGAGAAAATGCCGCCAGAATCCACATTCCCGGATGAATTGCAGCGGCTTTGCCTGTAAAAGTCTTTAACACAACATAAGCAATAAATCCGGCAGTTATGCCGACGCCGATATTGAAGGTGAACATCATCAGGGTGACCGTCAGGAATGCGGGCATCAATTCCGTATAGTCGTTGAAATCAAACTTTGCGACCGACGGAAGCATAAACATTCCGACGATGACAAGAGCCGGGCCGTAAGCTCCGGCAGGTACGATAGTCAGTATTGGGGAGAAAAACAGGGCAAGGGCAAAAAGCACTGCTACGACAATTGCAGTGAGTCCTGTTTTTCCCCCCTGCTCGATTCCTGCAGCCGACTCAATATAAACGCCGGCAGTGGTTGTGCCGAACAATGACGCTGCTATGGTTGAAAGGGCGTCAACCAGCATCGGTTTTTCGATTTCAGGGAGGTTGCCGTTTTCATCAAGAAGGTTTGCTCGCGAAGAAAGCCCTATAAGCGTCCCCATTGTATCGACAAAATCCATGATAAGGACACTGGTTATTACACCGATAAAGCCCCATGTCATAGCTCCGTGAAAATCAATATTGAGAAATATCGGAGCAAGGGATGGGGGAGCACTTACCAGTGCCTCAGGAAGGGGGAGTATACCAAGAAAAATCAAAGCAGCGGTTGTAAGCAACATTCCGATAAGGATGGCTCCGGGTATCCTGAAGGCAAGCAGGACGGAAATCAGCAGAAGCCCGGCGAGACTGGTAAGAACAGGAGGTGCTGAAATATTGGCCATTGCTACCGGTGCTCCGGGGACACCCAGTGTTATGACACCCATATCGCTGAAACCGATAAAGGCAAGAAAGAGACCTATTCCGACGGCAAAACTGTGCTTCAGCGTGCGTGGTATTGCTTTGGAGAGCCAACTCCTGAGACCTGAAAGCGTCAAAACGGTGAAAAGAATTCCACTGATACATATTGAGGCCAGCGCGGTTTGCCATGAATACCCCAGGGTTTGCACGACCGTATAAGCGATAAACGCATTTTCTCCCATATAAGGCGCTACGGCAAAAGGTCTTTTTGCGTAGAGACCCATAAGCAGTGTTCCGAACACGGCTGTGAGAATCGTCGCTGTCATGGAAGCTTCACGCGGTATGCCCGCTGCTGTCAGAATGGCAGGGTTTACGATGATGATATAGGAGACGGTCACAAAGGTTGTCAGTCCGGCAAGTATTTCCTTGGAGAAGTTTGCCTGGTGACGGTCAAATTCGAAAAAGGT
>JAKSCY010000323.1 GCA_022360355.1 Chlorobiales bacterium | reverse complement strand
TTCGCAGACATTGAGGCAAGCCGTTGCTGAGGCGACAACGTCGGTCATACCCCGATCGGACAGCTCATTTTCAAGATACGGCAGTAATTGTGAGGATTCCTTTTTATGACAGACCCCCTGGGGGGTTCCCTGTGCGCGGAAGCTTCCGCAGACCAGAATGTGATGTTTAGGCTTTTCCATAATGAGTAAGTGATAAGTTATTAGTCAGGTTTTTCGGGATTGCCCCTCTTTTGACTTTTGAATTTTTACTTTTGCCTTTCCCTACCCGCATCCGCTGCCGGTGCCGGAGCAGCTTGTCTTGCAGGCGTGCATCTGGCTGATTCGTGTCATGCGGCTCATGTCTTTACCGGTAAAAACTCCTGAAACGCCTTCCTCGATGAGACCGTCGAGCGTGTAGATTTCCATGCCGCTGCCATGAAGCACTTTTTTAGGTGATTCGCCGGCTCCGTTGACCAGGAGCGCACGGCAGTCCAACAGAAGTGACGCGACGGCTTCCCAGCGCATGGTGCCCCCTCCCGGTGGCGGTGCCGGGCGGGATTCGACAAGAAAAGGGCGGTTGTTGCTTTTTTCCATTCCATAGATGAGGAAACGGTCGGCTTCACCAAGGTGCTGATTAATCAGTACCCCTTCCATGCTTGCAACCGCGACATAAGGCCTGTTTTCACCGGGTTTTCTCGGCAGTTCGGCGGCTTCTTTGAGTTGTTTCATGATTTCATCATTGTTTTCCTGCCCGATTATACCTATGGCGTCGGCTCTGCATCGTGCGCAGTGTTTCATCTGCGGCAGGTATTGTGCGGTTTTTTCCTGTATTGTGGTTACCAGCTCGGGATGCGGTTCCGGAATGTTTTCGAATAAGGTTTCTTCCGTATTGTAATAAGGAAGAGCGTTGAAAATGTCCGCTCCGAGTTCCGCGACAGTTTTTGCAACTTCGATGACATGCCGGTCATTGATGCCGGGGATGATAATGGAGTTGACTTTGGCTGTGACTCCTTTCTGTTTCAGCATTCCGAGTGCTTCGAGCTGATTGTTGAGCAGCAGTTCGGCTGCTTTGCTGTCACGGTAAACTTTTTTCCGGTGCCGTACCCAGGCATATATTTCCGCGCCTGTTTCCGGCTGAACAGCATTGATTGTGAGCGTTACATGGCTTACCCCGAGCTCTGCAAGTTCCTCGATATACGGCAGTACATTCAACCCGTTGGTTGCGACGCAAAGGAGCATGTCGGGATACTTCTGCCGGACAAGGCGAAGTGTTTCCATGGTCTCTTCAGGATTCGCAAACGGGTCGCCCGGTCCTGCAATGCCGACGACGGAAATGTTCGGTGACAGCTCAAGTGCCCGGTCAAGGTAATGCAGGGCCTGGTGGGGTGTAAGCACCCTGCTGGTGACGCCCGGCCTGTTCTCGTTCAGGCAGTCGAATTTCCTGTTACAGTAGTTGCACTGGATATTGCATTTCGGCGCTACCGGAAGGTGAATGCGTCCGAAAGTATGTCTTGATCTGTCGTTGAAGCAAGGATGTCTTTCAATAGATAACGTCATGGTACGTCCCCTTACATATATGTGTAGCCGATTGGTGATGAATTCTGCCTGTATTCGATAACCGTATTCACGATTCTGTCAAAAAGCTCCTGGGTTCCCCGGTAACCGAGGTGATGCAGCCGCTGGCCGCCGAACCTGTCATGAATCGGGAACCCTATACGGATAATCGGGATCCGGTTTTTCCTTGAAAGCGTAAAGCCTTTGCTGTTGCCGATGAGCAGGTCGGGTTTGAGGATTTTTGCTTCATCCTCGATGTCTACGAAGTCGACTCCGTCGCGGATCTTTACATCGAGATCATCGAGATCCGGTACCAGTTCCGCAAGACGTTTTTTCAGAAAGCCGCTTTTTCCTCCCGATGCGCAGAGAACCGGAGTTATGCCTATTTCTCTGAGGAAGACGGTCATTGCGATCACAAGATCCTCCTCGCCGTAAACGATTGCTTTTTTCCCGAAAACGTACTTGTGTCCGTCTGCATAAGCGTCGACAAGCCGCCTTCTTTCATCCTCGTATGTTTCAGGCATGGGGGTTTCCGACAGCTTTTCAAGCAGGGAGAAAAATGCATCGCTCTCTTTGATTCCGATCGGAAGGGGCTGTCGGTAGCGGGAGACGCCGAATTTCTCCTCGAGGTGACCCGCCGGTGATTTTTCTTCGCTGAGGACAGAGGTGAACTCTATGCTTGCAGCAGCAGTTCCGCTTTTGCGAATAGCGTTAAGCGGAGTTCCTCCTTTGGGAATTCTGTGGTATTCTCCCCACGGTCCTCCGTCAAGTGTTTCCGAATAGTCGGGAAGCATCACGGAAGGTATGTTGAAATTTTTGAGAATCTCTTTCAGGTACCTCAGATCTGCCGGTGAGGCCATATTGGGGAAGAGATTCAGAAGGTTTTGTTTCGGCCCTCCTTCCGCCAGTTGTTCGACAGTGGCTCTCATTGCGGCGTGGAATCCATCAATGTGGCTGCCCTGGTAACTCGGTGTCGAAGCATGGATCATTAACGGCCCGGGAAGATCCGGATCGGAATCGCCGGCATATTCCCTGAGGATCATGTCCACATCGTCACCGATGGTTTCGGAGAGGCAGGTGGTTGCGATTCCTATGATCTCGGGTTTGTATTGTTTTGTGATGTTCTGTAGGCCGAGCTTCAGGTTGTGACTGCCTCCGAAGACCGCCGTATCTTCGTTGAAGTTGGACGAAGCGATGTCGACCGGTTCCTTGAAAGGGCTGATAAGGTAGCGGCGGATATAGGTGGCACATCCCTGCGATCCATGCAGAAACGGTACACATTTTTCTATTCCCTTGAACGCCAGACATGCACCGAGCGGATTGCAAAGCTTGCAGGCGTTCTGGGTTGCTGTTTTTGCAGTTTTCATGACTGACCTCCTTTTCTCGGAGCGAATTGCCATACCGGGCTCATGACTGACTGATAGACCTCTTTCGCGAAGTTCAGCATGCCGATA
>JAKSCY010000585.1 GCA_022360355.1 Chlorobiales bacterium | reverse complement strand
GGCGGATGCGCTGACTCTCGCATTTGCCGCACCCTTGATCGTGACCGCATTGTCTCGGCCTTTCCTGGGAGAATCCGTCGGGTATTGGCGGTGGGCGGCGGTGATCATCGGGTTCCTCGGCGTTCTGGTAGTGCTTCGTCCGGGATTCGGTGTCATTCATCCCTCGGCGCTCTGGGCATTGTTCGGTGCCGCTTTGTACGCCGTGCTGTCGCTGACGGCCCGCAAACTCAGCGGCGGCGAATCCACTTATTCGCTCACGCTCTACTTGTTTATAGTGCCGACCCTGGCCGGTCTCGTCGTGAGCCGCGATGTTTGGGTCGGGCCCACCGCGCTGGATTGGCTGCTGTTCGCTCTGGGTGGCGCTTTCGGTGGGGTAGCCTTCGCATTCATTAACGCTGCGTTCCAGCGTGCGCCCGCGGCCGTGATCGTGCCGTTCGAGTACACCGGTCTGATCTGGGGCGCCTTGGCGGGCTTCGTGTTCTGGGGCGAGATTCCCGCCGCCAACACCTGGCTCGGCGCCGCCATCATCATTGCCAGTGGGCTCGTCATCCTTTACCGGGAAACGGTAACCAGCCGCCGGCGGGCGGGCATGGATTTTCCTATCCAGGAAGCGGTTGTGCTGGATTCGGAAGAGCGCTGAGCAAAGCAGTCGGCTCCGCGCCTCAGTTGGGTTAGAATAGCCCCCGGACCGGCGGACTGCCGGTCCCGCCTTATTCTCAGGCAGAACAATAGATCGATGACGAACACCCTGAAGCTCATTTACCACGCTGCGAAAATCCGGCTCGGATTCTTGATTATGGCCTGTGCCCTGGCGGGCATCGCCATGAGTCCCGGCGACAGCCGTCTGGCGCCCTGGCGCGTATTGGTTTTGGGTCTGACGGTGTTGTTTTCCTCGGCCAGTGCCGGGGCCTTTAATCAGTTATACGAGCGGGATATGGACCGGGAGATGCGCCGCACGAAGGAGCGCGCATTTGTTACCGGCGAATTGCAGGCCACCGGCTACTGGACCACAGCAATCCTGTTGGTGTTGTTGCTTTCTTTGGTTGCTGCCGCGCTGGCAACGAATGTGGCGGCGGCGTTCTACATTTTTCTCGGTGCGTTCACCTACGGGATCGTGTACACGGTTTGGCTGAAGAGGCGGACCTGGCTCAACATCGTGATCGGCGGCCTGGCCGGGAGTTTCGCCGTGATGGCAGGCGCAGCCGCCGTGGATGCCACCTTCGAGCCTGCACCGCTGATTCTAGCGGTGGTGCTTTTTCTCTGGACGCCGCCCCACTTTTGGGCCCTGGCATTTGCCTGCAAGAAGGACTATGAAAAAGCCGGTGTACCCATGTTGCCGGTGGTGGTGGAAGAGAG
>JAKSCY010000175.1 GCA_022360355.1 Chlorobiales bacterium | reverse complement strand
TTCACGCTTTCACAAGACCTGATAGAACCCTGTCTGGGCCTGTTATCCGGTGAGGGTATCGAATATTTCCAGGAAGAGGAAAACCGGCTTTGCGCATATCTTCCCGATTCGGAGTGGTCGGATGAAAAAGAGAGGAACATCACCGAGACGCTTGCCTCGTCGTTCGGCTCGGTCCCGCCTTTCAGCGTAAAGTATATGGCTGACAGGAACTGGAACGCTGAATGGGAAGCACATCTTCGGCCAATCGAAATATCCGACCGCATCCTCATCGTTCAGAAAAACAAGGATAACAACCCGAAACCGGGACAAACAGTTATCGAAATCAATCCCAAAATGTCGTTCGGGACCGGTTACCATGCAACCACAAGGCTTATGCTCCGCCAGATCGAGAACATTGATCTTGACGACAAACATATTCTCGACATCGGAACCGGCACAGGTGTCCTGGCCATTGCATGCAGAAAACTGGGCAATAACCGGGAGATACTTGCCGTTGACAATAATGACTGGGCTCTGGAAAACGCCCGTGAAAACATCATGGAAAACCATGCTGACAATATCAGGGTGGAAATGCTCGATGCGGAAGACGATCTGCAGGAAATTCTTGCGGAACGCTACGATCTGATTCTGGCAAACATCAACAGGAATGTGATAGACAGAATACTGCCTTCCATTAAACACATGACGCCCGGCAGCAGCGTACTTCTTTCAGGCGTCATGATCTATGATGAACCCTGGCTGAAAAAACTGCTCAAAAGACTCGACTACCGCATTGCAGAGACACTCTACGAAGATGAATGGCTCTCATGCCTTGTTGAGTCAGCTTCCTGAATTATCCGGCAACCGTTATGAAAAGAGCATCGTTTATCGATATAGGCACCAATACCGCCCTGCTGCTTATTGCAGACCTTGATCCGGTAAACAACCGTATAGTTCCCGTACTGCACCGCCAGACCATCGTCAGACTTGGAAAAAATGTCGACGAACAGAAGATCATCGACCACGCTGCCATGCAGCGCCTTATCCAGTGCATGCTTGATTTCAAAGAGCTGAGCAAGGAACACAAGGCGCAAAGTATTATAGCAGCAGGAACCAGCGCGCTGCGCGACGCAAAAAACCGCATGGAGATCATTGACGAGGTCGTCATGGCAAGCGATATTGTCATTAAAACCCTGAGCGGCGAAGAGGAGGCTGCAATGACTTTTTCCGGAGCTGTTGCAGGGATGGAAGATATACCCGAGTTGTTTACCGTTATCGATATCGGCGGGGGCAGCACTGAAATATCCATGGGCAATACCTCCCATCTCGAGCACAGTGTCAGTCTTGATATCGGTTCGGTACGTCTTACAGAACGATTTTTCAGCGGTCTGCCGCCTTCCGACGATGCATTTCTGGCAGCCAAGGCGGAAATCGACCGGATGCTTGCAGGAAATCTCGAACCCTTTTTTACAGGCAGGAAAAATGTTTTCGGCGTAGCGGGAACACTGACAACGATTGCAAAGGTTGTCTCCGGGCTTGAAGTGTTCGATCCGGAAAAAATCCATAATTACCCGCTCCGTTATGACCAGGTCACATTGCTGCTCGAAGAGCTGCAATCATTAAGCGTCGAGCAGATCATCGACAAGGGGGTTCCGCAAGGCAGGGCCGACGTCATAACAATGGGAACGCTCATCCTTCATCAGTTCATGAGACTGCTCGGCATACCCGAAATACACGTCAGCGCTCAGGGCCTTCGTTACGGACTGGCCCTCAAGGAACTTCATTCGTTGCGTGGAGATGACACCGGCTCTAACAGCGCGTAAAGCTGCCGTCATGCCAATCCATAAGAGCAGGAATGCCGTGGTATGCTAAAAACGGCGCCCACAGATGCAGAGCAGCTGCCCTGCCGCATTGCGGGTAAAAAACAGGTAGATTACATCACTTTCTTTCAGGCGGAACAAACGCCGGATCTCCTCGGGTGAAAGAGGAAAATCACGGCGAAGAATGCTTGCCGCGTCAATACCCTGCTCTTTCAGGAAAGACTTCAGTATTCCGGGCTTGTAGAGCAACGGTGCAATAACCTTGAAGCTCCTGCCGGGAAAATGCTCGACCACCCTCTCTGAAGTAAGATAGTCAACCGCCGGGTTGATGAACTGCAGCCTGTGCCGATCAGCAAGAACCCCGGTCAGGCGAGCCTTGATGATTGCCGGGTCCGGCTCGTACATAAACGGCCCGACAGCGCCTGCAACCCTTCGCGTTATGTTCTCCGCTCCGGATTCAACAACCGTCTCCTCTTTCCCGTCAAGACACGCTGCTTTTATGACCACACGAGCCTGGGTTGCCTTTCTATTACAGAAAAGCAGCACCTCTTTACATTCCCGGTCAACCGACAGCACGAGAATCATCGAAAGCGACGTCAGCTTGTCGCGGAGATTGCCTGCCTCCATTGCGGGGGAAGCCTTGACGCAAAACCGCCGGGCCTTCCTGAGCAACATGTCCTGCAGTGAAACCACGTTAGGGCATCCTGCTTCCAGCGCAACCGAACGCCGCCCTTTTTCGCGCCTCGAGGGATCAACATAGATCATGTCAAACGAATCGTCAGGACAAGATTCAAGCACTGCAATACTGTCCCCCTGTATCACGGAGACATTGCCGATGCCAAGTTTCCGGAAATTATAGGCTGCCACCTTTGCAAGCACCGCGTCCCGCTCGACATACACAACCTCATCAAACCGGCGTGAAAAAAAGATGGTATCGATGCCGAGCCCACCGCTCATATCCATCATTTTTTTTCCGGCCATCCCTTCCAGCCCTGATTTATAAGCCGCCGCTCTTTGGCCTGACGCCTGTTCCAGGGAAAGTGCTGTGTAGAGAAGACTACGGCGCGACAGCTCAGGAAGCTTTTTCAAAGCCTTGCGCCTGCATGCAATCTGCTCGGCGATAGCCCTGACCGGAAGGTCTTTCCGGTCATGACTCTTCATGGCAAATGCAGCGGGATCGTCACCGGCATGCCTGTGTATCAACTCCTGAACTTTCGGATCAAGAAGCCGATGCAATTCTTCTGCAGTCATCAGTTACTCGATTTTCTTTCAGCAAAAATACACCACCTTCAATCAAATTTTCATATATTCCAAACATCAGTACCACAGCAGTGCATTGTAATAGCATCCATCCCCCAATAAGAAAAAAAACACCCTCATGAAAAAAATACCATTTCTTTTTATGGCAATGGCGGCCATGTTTATCTGTGTCAGCATGGTACTGCCGGTTAAACATGCTTCTGCAGATACCTTTTCCTTTTGCGGCCCTTCAGGAGGAACTGGTGGTAGTTACTATGCCGACAACGAGACCGAAGGGCTCCACGTTGTGGAAGTTCGTGTATGGCACGGCAAGTACATCGATGCCATACAGTTTGTTTATGCAAACAAACAAGGAGGACAAATAGAAGGCAAGAAACATGGAGGAAATGGCGGTGGTCTCAGCACTTTCAAGCTTCAACCCGGTGAAACAATCGCCAAAATCAGCGGCAAACACGGCTCCCTTGTCGACTCGATGCAACTGCTGACCAGCAATGGCCGCGAGCAACAGTGGGGAGGTCCTGGCGGGACGGTTAGATACACTTACAGCGCTCCTCCCGGATCGAGCATTTTCGGACTGTTCGGACGATCCGGAACCTATATCGACGCTCTCGGCGTTATTCTCTATACACCGTAAGCACAGAACAGAAAAAAGTTGCCTCCGGATCTTCCGGGGGCAACAACCATCCTCAGAAATCCCTTTCTGCAATAGAGCCTGCCACATCACAGACCGCACCCGTCAGAATGCCCAGTTCCTCCCTTGCAATGATATATGGAGGCATAAGATACACCAGCTTTCCGAAAGGACGCACCCAGACACCCTTTTCAACAAAAAGTTTCTGGACCAGAGCCATATCGACCGGGCGTTCAAGCTCCACAACCCCGATCGCTCCAAGCACACGAACATCGACCACTCCCCTGAAACTCCTGCATGGCTCAAGGCCGGAAAACAGCTCTTTTTCGATATCAAGAACGCTTTTCCGCCAGTCAACGCCTGTAAGCAGGTCGATGCTCGCTACGGCAACCGAACAGGCCAGAGGATTGGCCATGAATGTCGGGCCATGCATAAATACTCCCGGTTCAGCCTCCGAAATCACCGACGCTACTTTCCCGGTTGTCAGCGTCACCGCAAGGCTCATGTAACCTCCGGTCAAGGCTTTCCCCAGACAGAGAATATCAGGGACAACCCCGGCGTGCTCAAGGGCAAACATTTTGCCTGTGCGCCCGAATCCCGTAGCGATTTCGTCAAAGATCAACAGCACACCGTAGCAATCACACAGCTCCCTTGCTTTTCGAAGATAATCCGGCGAGTAAAAACGCATGCCTCCTGCCCCCTGAACAACCGGCTCAAGGATCACGGCGGCAATCTCCTGGTGGTGCTCTTCAAGCTGCCGCCTGAAATCCCCGATACAATCATCGCTGCAGGAATCATGAAACCCGCAGCGGGGAGCCTTGGCAAAAATCTGTTGCGGAAGCACCTTGCTGAACAGGCTGTGCATACCGGTAACCGGGTCGCAGACCGACATTGCTGCAAAGGTATCGCCGTGATACCCTGATCTGAGGGACAGCAGCCGATGCTTTTCCGGGTGTCCCGCCGCTTGCTGATACTGCAGCGCCATCTTGACGGCAACCTCGACCGCAACCGAACCCGAGTCGCTGAAAAACACCTTCTGCAGAGCGTCGGGAGTCATCTGCACAAGCTTCTCTGCAAGCTGTATGGCCGGTTCGTGGGTAAATCCCCCAAACATCACATGGCTCATCTTCTCAAGCTGGCACGTCACCGCCTCGTTCAGCACCGGATTGTTGTACCCGTGAATCGCAGCCCACCATGAAGACATCCCGTCGATCAGTTGTCTTCCGTCTTCCAGCTCGATGCGGACTCCTGAAGCCCTTTTCACAGGATACACCGGGAGCGGATCGTGCATGGAAGTATAGGGATGCCAGATATGCCCCCTGTCAAAATCAAGATTCATGGAATATTTTTGATAGATCCTTGCTCATGAGACCCTGGCTGCTTTTCCGGATATCCGGGAGTTCAACAACCGGACAGTTATAACCATACCATTCCAGAAAACCCCGAAGTATCATGAGAGTGTCGTTAGCAATAACGTTATCGTTTCCTCCTGCCCGGTTGTA
>JAKSCY010000693.1 GCA_022360355.1 Chlorobiales bacterium | reverse complement strand
CCAGTTCGATCAGCATGGTGAGTACAGTGCCGTCCCTCGATATCAGGTTATCGACAATCTCGGACTCCGTCAGCGCCTCTTGCAGTTTTGCATCGATCCCGGCCCGGGTTTCGGGAATAACCGGCAGAAAATCCTCGATCAACACCTCTTGCTCATGGCCGCCAAGTCCCTGTATCCGCTCGACATTACCCAGCCAGGTAACCTTACGCGCATAGGGCACGGTTTCCATAAAACGTTCGGCCAATGAGGACATGGCCTCAAGATTTTCGGCTGTGAACGGTGTTCTTTCCCGGGTGAACAACAGGTAGACAAAGTCAGTGTTGCCAAAGGCGTTGTCAAACCGCTCTTTCGCTTTTATAGCACTATGGCCTTCGACAAACCAGATATCGCTGGAGTTGTCAAAACGCACCTTGGACATCTGACTGAAGAAAATCGCCGTAACGCCTATGACACCGATCAGCCATAGCCAGCGAAAACGAATAATGTTGGCTGTCAGCCTGCTCCAGAAATTATCCTGACCGCCTTTTTCGGCATCGTTGTTACGCTCATTTTCCATAATCGCCTTGTTTATGGTTTACTGGTTGCCGGCAGTAATCTTCCAGCCGCGGGTTGTTTGCTGGGTATTCCAGTTCAGAAGTTCTGTAAGGATATACAAGATAAACATATACGGCACCATCGTCAGCAGCGCATGCACCGTACCTGTGACAAACGAGACCAAGAGCAGCCCCTTTTTTTGACCCGACAGTTCCAGAAGACGGGCGATGCCTGATTTTCTCTTATCCTTACTCATTTGTTTTCAACCCTACTTGCACACGGCCCATCCGGAGCACTGCAAACAAAGAGGCTGACTCGAAAAATCAGATTTTTCAAGGCAGCCCTGAATGTATTAAGGTAGTATCCACCCTCTTTCCCCTGCTAACGGACGGCGAACAGAGTTTAGCGATTGGCGAAACCCCAAATCCATAGCAACAGGGCACTATCATGGTGCGCAACAACAAATAAAGGTGCTGCCTAAAGCCTGTAATTAAAACTCAGGCTGACAGTCCTGGGCTCTCCGACAGTACCCACAAATCCGAGCGTCGGGTCAACAACACCATCCAGGAAATATTGTTTGTCCGTCAGGTTTTTCCCGGACAAGTAAATATCCCATGTATCCTGTTCATACCCCACTTTCATGTTGAAAAGAGTATAAGGACTTTGCTTTATGGTATTTGCTCTGTCAAAATAGCTGCTCCCAAACATCTGCACTTCAGCCCGGGCAAACAAGCCGAATGAATCTCTATATTCCAGAAACAATCCGGAGTCATATTCCGGGATCTGAGAAACACGATTATTCTTGTAATTGACCAGGGTCAGACGGTCAAGGTAGTCACCGTATTCCGCATGGGTGTACCCGAGGAAACCGTTTAAAGACAGGGTTTCGGACAGCGGCATGGAGGCCTCCAGCTCAAAGCCGTAAATACTTGCGTCTGAGACGTTTTCCTGGATTACTGTCATGATATCACGTTGCACTCTGTCCTGATAGTCATCCACTTTGGTGTAAAAGCCGGCAACATTGAATCTCAATCCCAGCTCCGGGAACTCGGTTTTAAGGCCCAACTCAAACGCGTTCGATATTTCCGGATCGAAACCGGCCAGCGCGGGATCATCGACGGCATAGGCAAATCCGCCGGCTTTATAGCCCCTCGCGACACTGGCATAGGCCATGATGTCTTCATTGACGCGATAATCCAGGGCCAGCTTGGGCAGGAGTTCCGTATAGGTCTCTTCCAGATCATTGATTGGTGCTGCAACCGGGAACCCGTCAAAAGTATGTTGATGATCCAGGGCTCTTTTTGATCTTTCATAACGAAGGCCGGCTGTCAGGCCGAGGGCATCGCTAAAAAATCTTACAGTGCCCTGCCCGAAAACAGCCATATCTTCAGCCTCTATGGCTGCCGAGTGCATATCTGCAGTATAGATTGGAACTCCCATCATATCTGCATAGAGCCTGCCCAGCTTGTATCCGGTTTCATAATCTTTTTCATCGTTGCTATAATAGGCTCCTGCAAGCCATTTGAACGATTCATCCGAATCCTTGGATTGTATCCGCAACTCCTGGGAGATGGATTCCGATTCTACGGCATTGAATCCCAGGAACATTTCACTTGGCATGAAATCAGCATCCAGTGAACTTTCATTATCCATATCCCTGTAGGCCGTGACTGAGACCAGATCAAAATTGTCCAGCTCATAGCTCATTCGCAGCGATGTCGTCTGATTTTTTGAAGAACTCTCCCCGATAAAATCCGTTGCTGTTTCAAAATCATCTGTAGCAAAGCCCGTAACCATCTGGTACCTGCTTTTATCCCTTGCAACCATCGGGAACCCGCCATCGTCATTAAAATCATGGATTCTGAACGTCAGGTCGAAAGACAGATGATCCGTCGGCGTAAAAAACAAATTTGCGGTGCCTGCGATTGTTTCCCGATTATCGACATCCCCGCCGGTGAACAGGTTTTTAATGTATCCGTCACGTGTGGAATACAAACCGGCTAACCTGAAGTACAGCTTGTCCTCAAGCAGGGGGGCATTCATTACACCACTGATCTCCCTTTTGTCGAAATTCCCCGCTTCAACCCCGGCCTTGGCTTCAAACGTATCTCCTGGAGATTTGGTGACAATATTAATAGCGCCACCCGAGGTGTTTTTACCGTATAAGGTTCCTTGGGGACCTTTCAACACTTCGATTCTTTCAATATCGAACAAGGCGGAATTAAAGGCATACACACCGGCATAGGATACGTCATCGATAAACAAGGACACTGCCGGGTCACCGAAAGCCGTATTCGAAATGCCCCTGACTCTTATTCTGCTCCAATAGTCCCTCGACCCCGCGTTTGACGTTGACAGGTTGGGAACATAGTGCCATATATCTTCTGTCGATTCGATCTGTGCATCTTCTACAAACGTGTCGGACAGTACCGTAATCGATTCCGTAACCTTTTGTACATCCTCCTCTCTTTTCTGTGCTGTTACGGTGATGGTTTCCAGCTCTATCATATCAATCGTTTCATCTTCATTTGTTTCACCGAATGCGTCCGAAGCAAACAGTATTCCGAACACAAGGATTACCGTAACAGGTAACCCTTTACACAAAACTTCTTTCATAGCTTACTTCCTTTGATAAAGCCTTCTGTCAAACAGGTTCAGGGGGCCTATTAAATAGTGTTTTCCAGGACGCTTATTTATATTTTGTCAAAATATATTTAACTTACAAAAGCTATGATTATCGTAAAAAATCACAAAAGGCGCTTGCCTTTGATCCATTTTTTTTTGCGTTTGATCCATTTTATGGCGTGGTGGTGGAAAGCAGTATGGTCTCAATCGATATGCAGGAATTAGTTGACCATGCCTCTTTTGAGGCTAATGGGCAACTTCAGTCGGTCGGCCTGAATCCCGGTTACGGCTCCGGTTACTTGAGTGAGGTAAAATCCTTTCAAAGCGGTATCTCTTTAGTATTACAAGATTTTTCGCTATACGGTGAAGGGGAAGTCCGGCTATCCAGAGAGAAGGCGGGCCCACCTGTTATCGCATTTTTCAATTGCTTTTCAGGTGTCAGGCATATTGCTTATGCCAGGCCCAGGGTTTTCGTGGGAGGAGGGCTCTCCAGTATAGAATTTCCCGGATATGAACCTGCTCTTTCCATGGAGGTAAAGCGTAACACGCCGATCCAGACACTCGTTGTGTGTATGGAGCCTCACGTTTTTGAAAAGTTGACCGGAAAGAACAGCAACGAACTGGTCGAGGCATTGGCTTTTCTTGATTACAATGCCGGCAGAAAAGGAAAACCTGCCGGATCAAAAAGCATAGAGTTTGCCCAAAAAATATGTGGATATCAAGCTCGTGATTCTTTTTTAAACAATCCCCATGAGACGCTCTTCCTGGAGGCCAAGGCGCTTGAACTGGTTGCGCTGCAGCTCAAACAGCTGGAACTTTTGACAGGAACGACGCCTCGAAAGCAGGCTGCTGATCATAACGTGGAGAAGATATACTACGCCTGCGAAATTCTGAGAAAAGAGATGGCCGATCCACCAAGTGCACTGGATCTGGCTCGCAGAGTGGGGATTAATCATAATCAACTGGTCCAGGGGTTCAAGCAGACACTCGGCTTGCGTCCATTCGAGTACCTACGGACCGTACGTCTTGAAAAAGCCTACAATATGATTGCAAACCATGAATGCAATATAACAGAAGCTGCTTTTAACGTAGGTCTCTCCAGCCTCAGTCATTTTACACGGTCTTTCCGGAAAGAGTTCGGAATAAATCCCAAGGCACTCGCAAAAGAGAGAAAAAACAAGGGCACCTCTAAATTGTTATGAAAACAACATATCCCAACATCATCCCTTGAGACTGGCGATCATGTTTGATCTCAACAACCTCTCGTTCCTTTACCTTGAAACCACAAGCGGAAATCAGTGCACAGAGGCTGTCGCAGGT
>JAKSCY010000476.1 GCA_022360355.1 Chlorobiales bacterium | reverse complement strand
GTCGTGTTTGTATGGATGGTTATGTTCTTGTCGTTTTGCGCAGCCTCGATCTTTGCACCGATGGTCGGCTCTTCAAGCTCGGCAAATGGCGGTTTACTCGGGAACACCCGGTACATTTTTTTAGCCCAGCCACCAAGTTCGGGACTTTTTTCGACCAGCACGGTCTTATAACCGGTCTGTGAAGCTTCGAGGGCAGCGGTCAATCCGGTAACACCCCCGCCGACCACGAGAACGGTCCGGTTGACGTCGGCGATCTTAGGCTCGGGAACTTCGGCTTTTTCAGCCCGTGTAATTCCCATTCTCAGATAATCGGCGGCCATCATCTGGGTCGTTTCCCTGGACTCTTCATCCGAAGGCTGTGTCCAGACAACCTGCTCGCGCAGATTCACTCTCTCGATAACGTTTTTCAGGGGATCAAAATCAAAGACATCGGTATTGACCCTTGGCGAACATGCGGCAATAACGATCTTGTTGACTTCCCCGTTGTTTATATCGTCCTTGATGACCTGTACGCCTTCCCTGCTGCAAAGGAAAGGATGTTTCTTGCATACAGGCACCTTGAACTCACTTGTAGCGACCTTTTCAAGCTCTTCGATATCCAGAGCTTCTCCTATATTGCAGTCGCTGCAGAGATATACTCCGATTTTCTTTTCGTCAGCCATATTATTAACTCCTCACCAGACTTTGAATGCTTTTCAATGCCGCCCCGGTGGCATCCTGTATGGATGAAGTAACATCCGAGGGCCTTTTAGCCACGCCCGTCGAATAGACGCCGGGAGATTTACCCGCAACGATGAATCCGTTCTCCTCGAAACTCAACGCGCTGTTTTCAGTGACCGAAGATACCATACCGGTGGCAAGAACCACCATATCGGCCTTCTCATAGATCTTTTCGCCCCCCTCAACGTCTTCGCAAGTGACAATGACTCCACCTGTTCCGGGGTCTTCCTCTATTTTGGCAGCCTTGCCTTTTATCAGTTTTATTTTCTCGTCAGCATCAACCTTGTTGAGGAAATCCTCGTATTTACCGGGTGTTCTCAGATCGATATAAGCTACAACAACCTCGGAATCGGGATTTTGCTCCCTGATGTATGTCGCCTGCTTGAGAGAAGCCATGCAGCAAATCGCAGAACAGTAATTCAGGTGATTTTCATCCCTGGATCCCGCACACTGCACAAAAACAACCTTTTTCACTTCCTTGTTGTCCGACGGCCTGAGAATCTTTCCCTTGGTTGGTCCGTTCGGTGAGGCCAGCCTTTCCATCATCATGTTTGTAATGACGTTTTTCACGCTGCCGAACCCGAGATTATCCACATTTACGGCATCGTAGGGCTTCCAGCCGGTTGCATAGACGATGCTGCCGACATTGAGTTCGACGGTCTCGGGCTTCATGCTTAAATCTATTGCGTCATACTTGCATGCCTGAACACATTTGTCACAGGAAGAGTCGGTACACACATCCCTGTCAACAACATATCTCATCGGGTAAGCCATTTCATGCGGCAGGTGTATCGCTTTGACTTTGTCCATCCCGAAATTGAAATCATTCGATGTTTCAACCGGGCATACCTCGGTACAGGCGTTGCAGGCGGTACATTTCTCATTGACATACCTCGGACTGACCTTGAGCCTTACCTTGTAATTCCCTTCGTCTCCGCTTACCTCTTCGACCTCGGTCATCGTGTAAACGGTTATTTTCGGGTTTGGTTTGATTCG
>JAKSCY010000764.1 GCA_022360355.1 Chlorobiales bacterium | reverse complement strand
GGTAGGTCGCTAGAGGTATCGGGCAACCGATATCCCAGATGAATGATCATCAGCCTGATGAAGGGTAACCTCGTCAGGAGACAGGATTCGGCTTACGGCCTGCTCCGGCCACGCACATTGCGTCAACGACCACCCGCGAAGCGGGTGGCTTGGATTTTCTGTATCTCCGCGTGCAAAGCACCCGGTTTGAAAACAACTCATCAAACGCCATGTAGAAGCGAACAGGACGCGTTACATCATGAAGGCATGCTCGGAAAAAGATACCTATTGCGACATCTCATTTTCGGAGAAGGTCCGCCTTTTTTCGTACGACTATTTGAAATGTTGCGCTTATCTTGACTCACAGCCCCTTCGGCTTCACGAGTTTACCAAAAAACTCTACAAAAAGCTGGCCAGCACCTCACAGGTGCTTGAAGACTTTTTGGATTTTCATGGGGCCAAGAATAATGCGGACTGGTATTTTTATCGCGAACTTTCAGCGGCTGTTCGCCACCTGAGCCTCGGGGGATATTGCCAGAAGCATATATTGAATCGTTTGATCTTTTACGACCTTGCCGACAGCAAGGAGTTCCGGAAGGCAGGACAGGACACCCTCGAACTTCTCAACAAAGCCCTGACCAATCTCGCTCCGGTGATTCTGGAAGAAGCACGTCGGTTGGACATTCCCATTCCCGAGGACTCATTTGCAGCCGACGATTTCCCCGGCATCACAACGAGCGAAATGCTGGCCTACAACATTGACGACGACGCCAAGTCCGTCCAAAAAGAGCATATCGTAAAGATCGCCAGTGATTTCCTTGGCGTGGCGTCGCGATTCGACCAGCTGGGGTTTTACGAACCTTACGACATGGAGCAGATCTACCAGCTTGTTCCCGACAAGGTGAACGAAGTAGAGGTCCGGCGCTTTGAAATGGTCGTGCATAATCTGCAATCTTCGTTCGACACATACGTCATCCATGGCGGATTCAGATTCGGGGATCGCAAGCTCAAGGAATTCAGAAGTTATTTTTCAGTTGTATTCCACCTTTTACAGCTCATGGGGCGCCTCTTGCATTTTTACGAACGACACCTTCATGAAGCCGGGTATAAGAATACGTATAAACAGG
>JAKSCY010000397.1 GCA_022360355.1 Chlorobiales bacterium | reverse complement strand
CATCCCTGCTTCCCGAAAGTGTTTCGATGTAGCCGAAATGATCCGCAAATGACGCCCTCGAGCAATGTCCCGGAGGAGCTGCCTCTCCAAAATTGAGCTCACTGCCGAACGACACGACAATATGCCCCTGTGGGCTTATCGCATCAAATACAGGTCCCAGCGTATTGACCTGTTCGTGCCTGAGCAGCCTGATGTTCCCGTCCCTGACCAACGCTTCTGCTTCAGCAGTATTTTCACCTGATTTCCGAAGAGCGGCGCCTTCATCAATCAACCGAAAACCGGAAAGAAGAAGCTCACGCTCATTCCCGGCAATATTACCCTCGATCTCGTCAAGCCCTCCTTCAAGATATGCCATATGAGCCCATGCGATATCGTTGTAGATACTGTTGTTACCCGCACGGATCTCTTCAAGATCATTGAGAAGAATATTTTTTGCCGCAAAATCGAAGACTGAAAAAGGCAGAGAAAAAAGTGTCCGTGCCGAATCGGCAAAAAAGGTTCCAATCCCCTGCAAAATATCACCCTGCTCTTCACGGCCGTCGCTCCCCATAATCCTGCCGGGCGCCTGCATCATCTCAACAAAGGCCAGTGCAACGCCAACCTGGCTCGATGCGAATGCCGCCATACCGGCCCATTTAAATATATCATGATGATCAAGATACAGGCGCGCGTAATGCGCCGTAATCGCCCGATTTCTCTGAACCACCTCCTCACGTGGCGGCAACCGGGATTCAGCAACTGCTTTCCATTCCTCTCTTGAATGAATCATAAAGCCATGCCCTGTTTTTTTCAATACCCTTGAGGCCCCCTCTATTAATTTGCTGCGCACCATGATTACTTCGTTGATCGGTGCTCAAAATCCTCATGTACTACGTGTACACTCCGGTTTCTGCGTTCCGTTCGCCTCGTACTCAAGGCACTCGCGACAATTTATAGAGGTGCCCTTGAAAGTGACCCTAAAAGTAACAGTTACCCCCGATGTAAAATTCCTGCCCGGGATTACAGTGATCTTTGCTGTCAGCTATAAACATCCAGAGCATAAAACGACAAAAATCAGGGAATTTTTTAGTGTATTTTATATTACTATTGTAATTGTACGGCTTTCTGCATGATAGGTATGGGTCGATCAAAGCTGATCCTTGTTTTATTATTATTAACACTAAATTCCGAAATGCGATGACACATGCAAAACAACTGACAAAACCTCTTGTCCTGGTCCTGATTCTTGCCATGACTTCGTTTACGTGGGGATGTACAACAACGACCGGCGCGGGAAGAGGCGCAGGCATCGGAGCAGCATCAGGAGCGGTTCTCGGAGGCATTATCGGCAGTCAGACTGGCAGCTGGGGTAAAGGAGCCATACTTGGAGCTGTAATCGGCGGTGCCGCCGGTGCTCTTATCGGCGACTATATGGATGCCCAGGCTGAAGAGATCGACCGTCAGGTTGAAGGCGCAACAGTCGAACGTGTCGGTGAAGGAATCAGGGTTGTCTTTGACACAGGCCTGCTGTTTACTACCGGCTCTTCAACACTGACCTCCAACAGCAGATACAACATCCAGAAACTGGCAAATATTCTGAACAGGTACGACGACACCAATATCGTCATTGAAGGCCATACCGACTCACAGGGCAGCGAGGCATACAATCAGCGCCTTTCTGAACAACGCGCCGAAGCCGTCTCATCGCTCCTGCGTGCATACCGTGTCAGCAGCCGCCGCATTTCAACTGTCGGCTACGGTGAAACCCGTCCTGTAGCTTCCAACGAAACAGCGTCAGGCCGCCGTCTCAATCGCCGTGTCGAGGTTCTTATTTATGCAAATGATGATCTTAAAGACCAGGCGGAAACCGGTGAACTGAGAATGTAAGGTTCTCTTACAACAGTATAGCCAATAGAAAGGGAGAGCAGTTTACAGCTCTCCCTTTCTTTTTTGACATACAAATATATTTTTCGGCAGTGATCTAACATTGCAGAAAATCAGTCGGAATCATATAACCTGCCTGCTTTCTTTCTCCACAATCGTTCAGCTTCACCCTCGTTACTGCTGCGGTGACATTCGACGCAGTCACTGAATTCCTTGATCCCCTCTTCCCTGTGCTCTGCCGCGACACCACGCTTTGAATGCTCATGACATCCGTAACAGGTATACTGCTTGTAATCCAGAGGGTTGTCGTGACAGGTGCTGCATTCGGCCGGATGATCCCGGTCAAACCTGAACCATTGCACATGATCGAAATCGGCCGGTTTCCATGCCGTTGTATTGTGGCAGTCGCCACAGGTATTTTTCGCCTCTTTGTGCAGTATATCATCCGGACGATCAGAGTCGTGGCAGGCTGAACAATCCCCGGTACGCCCACGATCTGCAAGCAACAATCTATCATGATCGAATTCCGCAGGTTCCCAACGTTGTGTACTGTGGCAAGCATTGCATTCCGATCCGGCCTTGGCGTGCAGCACATCATCCGGGAGGTCCGGGTCATGACACGCAATGCAGTTTTTCTGCAGTTCTTTTACCAATGAACTATGATCCATACTTGCAAAAAGAGTTCCTTTGCCCGGCAAGGAATGTTCGGTATGACATGCTATGCATTCCGAATCTGCAAGCTCCCTGTGCAGCAAGGCAGCAACGGAATCGGGTTCGACAAGATCCTTTCCTGAACCATCTTTAAGGCCGATTTCATCTGCCGTATGGCAGGAAACACATTTCGACGATGGAGTCCCAAACAATGGCGTATGGCAGCTCATGCATCCACCGGCAAGTTTTTCATGTTCTACCGAAAGGGGGCCCGGATTGATGAGCAATCCCGGCCACAAAATAACCGCGATCACCAGGAGACCGAGGGTCAGAAAAAAAATGTAGAGTTGTTTCATGGCAGCCTATTTCCAGTTCCAGAAAAAGAAAATCGACAGGATGTGTAATAACGCAAGGCAGAGAAACAGGGAAACAAGCGGCATGTGCACCTTTCGCCACTGTCCGAGAGCCTTGATGGTCAGGGAATCCCAGTAGAGCTTCTCGCCCCCGGCACCGTGCTTCATCTCGTCCCTTGCTTTTCTGTAAATGTATTGCCCGACATGACCGCTCCCGGTAACGATCAGCATCAACGCCGTTGCCGCCCAAGGCAGCAAAGCGTTGAAATGCACCCCTGAATGCACAAGAAGCATCAGGGTACCAATCCACCCGCCCCTGCAGTGCAGCCTGAGAAACGTTCTTATCGGTCCTGAACGAACGATTTTCTGTTTGCGGGCCGAATAAACAAAAGAGAAAAGAAGAAAGAATGTCCCGGTTACCCCAAGGTAGCGCCCAACCCGGACAAGCCCTGCAACATGCAGGAAATAGTCGAACAGAAGAGCCAGAACAACAAGCATGATAAAAGAAACCAGCAGCGGCAGTGCACGTCGTATCAGCAGTGAATCCAGCATGTGCATCTCCATTTAAACGTAT
>JAKSCY010000183.1 GCA_022360355.1 Chlorobiales bacterium | reverse complement strand
TTGGATGGTCGCAGAACCATCAAAACAACTGAGAACAAAACGTGCACGAGTACAACAACGTTCCGCAGAGAATCCAGAGATGGTCTTTAATCAATTGATGCACCATTTCAATGAGAGAAATCTGCGGCAATGGTTCCATGAGCTCAAAGGAAAAGCGGCAACTGGAATCGACGGCATTAGTAAAGCGGACTATGGTAAAAACCTGGACGCGAACATCCAAGACCTACACCGGCGTCTGAAGGCGATGAGTTATCGTCCGAGTCCGGTTAGGCAAGTCTGGATTCCCAAGGACGGTCAGCCGAATAAGCAGCGTCCCCTGGGAATTGGCACGTTTGAAGGCAAAATCGTAGAGAAAGGGATACAGCAAATCCTAGAGGCTATTTATGAACCGCTCTTTTATGACTGTTCCTATGGCTTCCGCCCAAAGCGCGGCTGCCACGATGCAATCAAGGCATTGCGAACCTATCTCTATGAAGAGCCTGTCCAAGAGATCATTGACTTGGATCTATCGAACTACTTTGGCACAATTGATCATGAATTACTTATGGCTATTTTGTCAGAAAAGATCCAGGACAAGCGATTTCTACGCTACATTAAACGTTTGCTGAAAGCAGGGATACTGGATAAGGACAAATACATTGTAACAGATGAAGGGGTGCCGCAAGGCAGTGTATGTCGCCCCGTCTTAGCCAACATCTTTGCCCATGTCGTGCTGGACGACTGGTTTGAAAAGGTTGTGAAGGTCCACTGTAGAGGCAAGGTTGCTCTGTTCCGATATGCGGATGATGCGGTCATCTGCTGTCAATACAGTGATGATGTCCAACGCATCCATGCCGTGATAGGTAAACGTTTAGCCAAGTACAGACTCAAGCTCAATGAAGAGAAAACACACGTTGTACGATTCAATCGAGCAGACCGCAAAGGAAGTGGAGTCTTTGATTTTCTGGGATTCACATTCTATCTCGGCCTGAGTCAAGCAGGGCGCACTCTCCCGAAAGTGAAAAGTAGCAGCAAGAAATTGCGTGTGAAACTCAAACGTGTCAGTCAATGGTGTAAAGAGAATCGGAATCTACTGAGATTACGTGAACTCTGGAAGTCGTTTTGCTCCAAGCTACGTGGGCATATCCAATACTACGGCGTTACATTCAATGCTCCAGCCGTAGGATGGTTTGTACGGCAGTCGATTCAGATATTTGTGAAATGGCTTAATCGACGCAGCCAGAGACGATCGATGAACTTTGAACAGTTTAATCAGTACATGCAGATTTATCCTGCCCCATTGATTCGTATTCACCATAAGCTATACTAATGAAGTAACGTAGTAAAAAGAATAGATCGTGAGCCCATTGCCTTAATAGGGCACGATGGGTTCTAACGGGGATTATGTCAGGTGACTGGCATTTTTACCCAATGGTCGCATGAGCCAATCCGTTCGCTACAAAGGAGACAATGATGCATAAACAACTCGCTTTGACCATTATGACAATCCTTATACTGACAGCCCCTGCCTATTCCGATGATTATTTGCTGACTGTCTCTTTAGAAAAGTTTGCCCGTCCATCGTCATTGAAACTACCGGAACTGGCTCAATTGATGACTAAACCAAAGGAATTAT
>JAKSCY010000393.1 GCA_022360355.1 Chlorobiales bacterium | reverse complement strand
TTGGTGATGGGGACCGGAAAGTAGGGTTGGACCGAGGCGCCCTAGCCACACCAGACCACACGGCCACAATGTGTCATTGCGAACCGCCCGTAGGGCGGTGTGGCAATCTCGCCCTGCCCGGGCGGTTCGAGAAGGGAATACTATGAACCGAGGAGGCTGGTTGGGTAGATTGCCGCGTCGCTCCGCTCCTCGCAATGACAAAATAGGCCTGTATGATGGTGTGATGATAGTGGTTCAGGAGCCGTCTTGGGTGACGGAGAAGGTTGGTGATGGGGACCGGAAAGTAGGGTTGGACCGAGGCGCCCTAGCCACACCAGACCCCACGGCCACAATGTGTCATTGCGAACCGCCCGCAGGGCGGTTAGGCAATCTCGTTCTGCCTGGGCGGTTCAAGAGGGAAAAGGAGCGTCGGGTTACGCTTTGCCAACCCAACCTGCACGACTGTCCTGACCGGGACCTGGGGCTCCGGCCGGGTCAGATCTTCCTGATTCTGATGGGTTTCTTGATCGGCCTGAGCTCCGGCCGGCCGGTGAGGAGGCTTTTAAGGGAGGACTTGGCCGCCTGGGCGTCTTCCCGGTCGGCATAATAGCTGGCCAGGCCGGCCATTTCGGGAAAGGCCTGGCTGACCGGAACCCAGTTGTTGGGCCCCAGCTTGGCCTCCACGGCAAAGAAGGCTTCCTTTTTTTCGACCGCCACCAGGCAGACCCGACCCAGCTCCTTTTCCAGGGCCTTGATGGCCGCCAGCTCCTCCTCGCTCAGGTTGGCCAGATTTATCTCTTTCAATTACGCAACCTCATGCCGTGGAAGCCGGAAGATCTACTCCTTTTATAACCGATCCAGGAGAAAAGGACCACTCCGCCGGCGGTCCGGAAGAAGGCCGGATCATGGTTCCCTTTAAAAGGTATAATGAGCAGACAATTCCTATGAGGTAGATAGACAAATATAATACAATCATTATATGCTTATTGATTTGGGTCGGGTGGCCAGGATCACCACCCCTTCTCTTTTCCAGTGTCGGCAAGGTGATGGAGATGAAGCTCAGTCAGCCCCGGGAAAACAGGACCGAAAGGCTCGTCAATCTGATCCGGGGCTTCTGGATCGGGAGGCTGCCTTCCGGGATCGAGCCCGACTCGGGGCTGCCCTATTGGCGGGAGGTCAGCCTCCTGTCCATCGTTTCTTTGGCGGCGGTGTTCGGCCTGCCGGCCTACCTTTCCGGTCTTCGGATCTTTTGG
>JAKSCY010000636.1 GCA_022360355.1 Chlorobiales bacterium | reverse complement strand
GGTATAACAAGTGACGAGTGGAATGACAGCCAATAGTATCGTATTTCCTGCCGCGTACTTGTTACTTGTCCCTCGTCACTGCCCGGCAGGATTTCGCAGTTATTAAATAAACGTCAGCCAACCATACGGATCCTCGCCTGTCTGAATGATTTTCAGATAATGGGACTGAAGGGTTTCCGTGACAGGACCTCTCATCTCGTTGCCGATCGGGTACTTGTCGATACTTCTGACCGGGGTTATTTCAGCGGCGGTACCGGTAAGAAACACCTCGTCGGCAATATAGAGCGCTTCTCTTGGAATCATGGTTTCATGTACATCATAGCCAAGTTCTTTTGCGATGTGGATAACCGCCTGACGTGTAAGCCCGGCAAGGACTGACTGGCCGGACATAGGCGTGTAGATGATGCCGTCACGGATGACAAAAATGTTTTCGCCGCTTCCTTCAGAGACATAGCCGTTGATATCCAGTCCAATACCTTCGGCGTAATTGTCCATAATGGCTTCCATTTTAATGAGCTGCGAGTTAAGGTAATTCCCGCCTGCCTTTGCCCATGTCGGTAGAGTGTTCGGCGCCAGTCTGTTCCAGGAGGAAACCCGGACGTCAACCCCTGTCTCAAGGACGTCTTCTCCAAGATAGGCCCCCCATTCCCACGTGGCTATTGCTACTTCAATTGCGGCAAGATGGGGATTGACGCCAAGCGCACCCTGGCCCCTGTATACCAGAGGCCGGATATAGCATGACTGATGACCGTTTACCTTGATGGTTTCAAGAACAGCGTTCTTCAGCTCCTCCATGGAGTAGGGGATCTCGATTCTGTATATTTTCGAAGAGTCATAGAGGCGTTTGATATGTTCACCCAGAAAAAGAACAGCCGGGCCTTTTGCCGTTTCGTAACATCGTATTCCTTCAAAGGTTGATGACCCATAGTGAACTACATGCGAGAGGATATGTATTTTAGCATCATTCCAGTCGACAAGTTCGCCGTTCATCCAGATTTTTTCGGACTTGTTCATTACTCGGACATTGATTGGAAAAAAGTATCGTAGCTTAAACCTACAAGATATATTGTTTCACCTTTTTATTTAGGGCATCTCTAATCTCTATTTAATAAATCCGTTCATACACACCGTCAACTTCTCTCAAAATCGGTTCGTACTTTGCGACTTTCCTGCCGAAGCAGACCCCAAGCGACTCATAGAGAGCTACCTGGTCAAGGTCTACATGACGTTGTTCAATAGCCTTGCTTGATTCAATGAATTCGATTTTGCGGCCCTTGACTTTTGAAATAGTGACACCGGATTTACCTTCCGTAAGAAGTATCACTGCCGCTGCACCTGCTTCGTAACCGAAATTCACATCGTATGCCGAGGAGTTTCCCGCCCGGACAAGGTGCCCCGGATGGATCTCCCGGATTTCGGGAATCTCATAGATGCCTTCGACAAACATTCCTGTTTCCTTCATGAATACCGGCATATCGGGATCGGCTTTCAATCTTTTTTTCAATACCTGGCAGACGTACTTGCCTGCACCGGCAAGTTTTTTGTGACCGAATGCGTCAACGCCGGCAGATTCATCGACAATATCCGATCCGTCGGCGTTTTTAAGGCCTTCGGCGACAACAATGGTATATGTTCCGGCGTGAACGTCACTTTGCTTGATGCGGCTGGTGAAACGGCTGACAATATGTTCATAGACAACATCCCAGTCTGCCGGGATTTCAGGGACGAGTATACAGTCCGCTTCCGCAGCAACGCCGCTCCTGAAGGCGGTATGACCGGCATATCTTCCGAATACCTCGGTAACAAGAATGCGGTTATGTGTTCTTCCGGTAGTTTTCAGGTCCTGAACGAACTGCGCTATTCTGTTGATGGTTGAGTCGCCGCCGACCGAGTATGTCTGCAGGTCGAGATCCATGGTTTTCGGGGCATGTATGCACTGGATGCCGTTGTTGTTCAGGTCAACCATGACGCTGCCGCTGTCGTCACCGCCACTGATAACCAGGCCGTCCAGTTCGAACTTTTTCATCCCGTTTTTGATACGGTTGTATTTTTCAGGGTTACTGATAGCCTTTATTTTTACCCTCGAATGTCCAGCTTCGGAGCCTGCGAAGTTTCCGGAAAACTGGTCGAGACGTGCTCTGTCGAGACGTACAAGCTTATCATGGTCTACAAGGTTGTATAACCCGGCATAACCGTTCGGGATGACGTATAATTCAATACCTTTTGAGAGAGCCATATATGCTGCGCCTTTGATGACGGCATTGAGCCCGCCACAGTCCCCGCCACTGGTTAGAATGCCAATTTTTTTCACGGTATAATTCTCCTATGAATAGTCTGTTTAGTTTGTTAACGGCTGAATTTCAGTACACCAAGATAGAATATGCGGCAAGATTTTTCAACTGAATTTGTTACGATCCATCAGCGGATTGTCGTTTTTTGTCGCTTGCCGGTCAT
>JAKSCY010000038.1 GCA_022360355.1 Chlorobiales bacterium | reverse complement strand
CTTAATCGTTATATTAATCACAAGCCATTTTAATGCACAGATACGCAATCATGACTGTCAAAGAAATACTTGAATCATACAAACATATTGCCGTCGTAGGCGTCTCCGAAAAGCGCGAAAAACCAAGCCACGGCGTCACCAAATATCTCATCCATGCCGGATATACAATTTACCCGGTCAACCCGAACCTGGACAAGGTATTCGGCATCACCTGCTATCCATCCCTTCCGGATATACCTGCAGAAAAAAGAAAAAACATTGAAATAGTCGATATCTTCCGCAAACCGGAGCATGTTGACCGGATTGTAGATGAGGCCATCGAGATAGGGGCGAAAGTCATCTGGATGCAACTCGGCATCACCAACGAGGAGGCGTCTCGCAAAGCGCAAGAAGCCGGACTTGAAGTCATACAAAACCGCTGCATAGCGGTCGAGCACAATCACCTGTTCGGCTCAGGCAAATAACCGCCGGAACAAGGCAACCCGGCAGAACAGTAACGAAAAACCATTTGAAAACGGCCAACCCAAAGGGATCAGCAAAATATGTCCAATACCGTTGTAGCGCTTCTTTTCGGAGGTAAATCCTCTGAACATGAAATCTCGGTTATTTCGGCAAAAGCCATTGCCGGGCATATCGATGAAAAGAAATACACCCTCTACCCGCTCTACATCTCCCGAAACGGGCAATGGTTCGAAGGCAGAACCGCACAGGCAGTGCTTGACCTCGACATGTCCGGGCTGCTAAAAAAACAGTCTCTTGAAGAAACAAAGGATCATCTGCAAACCATGACGGAAAATCGTGAAGATGACCTTTTCAGATTTGATTTTCAGCAAAAGAACATAAGTATTGCGTTTCCCGTGCTGCACGGGACATACGGCGAAGACGGAAAGGTACAGGGCCTTCTTGAAATGTTCGGTATTCCCTATACCGGCTGCAACGTACAGGCTTCGGCAATGACCATGGACAAGGCGGTAACAAAAATCTGCGCGTCGGCAGCCGGTCTGAATGTGGCGGAATACATCACTGTATCGGCCAGCGGTTATCTTGCCGATCCCTCACCTGTCATCTCCATGATCAAAGAACAACTCTCCGTTCCTTTCTTTGTGAAACCGGCAAACCTGGGCTCTTCAGTGGGAATTTCAAAAGTCACTGATTTCAGTGCCTTGCACGAAGCCCTTGAAATTGCGTCCCGCCTTGACCACAAAATCATTGTAGAAAGAGCGATCGACGGACGGGAAGTGGAAGTCGCCCTGCTCGGCAATGAAAACCCCATAGCATCGGCAGCAGGCGAGATCGAACCGGGCGGTGATTTTTATGACTACACAGACAAATACATAAGCTGTGCAGCCAAGCTCCATATTCCGGCCCGGATCGACGAACAGGTTCATACATTGTTGAAACAGGCGGCAATCAAAGTATACAAGGCTCTTGGCTGCAGCGGCATGGCGAGAGCGGATTTCTTTATTGAAAATGGCAGCGGAAAAATCATTTTCAATGAAATCAACACGATCCCCGGATTCACCGGCATAAGCATGTACCCCATGCTTATGGAAAATACCGGTATAAGCTTTATGGAAATTATCGATAAATTACTGCGGCTTGCTTTGGAAAAAACCGTT
>JAKSCY010000531.1 GCA_022360355.1 Chlorobiales bacterium | reverse complement strand
CTGGCCGAGATAGAAAACGACGGCTATGGGCCGGATAGCGCTCTACAGAACCTGGTAGATGGGTTGAATGCCGCGGCCCAACCCGGTACAACCTACGCCCTGGTCGACCCCGGTTTGCCCCGGCTTGGCGGCGATGAGATTGCGGTGGCCCTGCTTTTCCGCGTGGAGACCGTGGCTCCCTTTGGGCCTGCAGCGACCACGGATGCCTACCCCTTTGATGCCAAGAACCGCCAGCCCTTGGCGCAGACCTTTTCCCATCTCGCTACAGACGAGCGGCTGACCGTGGTAGTCAACCACCTCAAATCGAAAGGAAGCTGCGAATCGGCTACAGACCTCAACTCGGACCAGGGGGACGGTCAGGGATGTTGGAACGCGCTGCGGGTTGATGCCGCAGTAGTCCTGGCGGATTGGTTGGCCACAGATCCCACGGGCAGTGGGGATCCTGACGTACTGATTGTGGGCGACCTGAATGCCTACGCGATGGAGGATCCCATTGCTGCGCTCAAGGCAGCCGGTTACACAGACCTGATCGCGGGGTATGCTGGGGCGGATGCCTATTCCTACGTCTATTCGGGCCAGGCTGGCTACCTGGATCATGCCCTGTCCAACGCGAGTCTGACCCCACAGGTGATAGGGGTGACCATCTGGCATATCAATGCCGACGAGCCACGCGCCTTGGACTATAATGACCACAACCAGCCTGCCTTGTATCAACCGAATCTCTTTCGCTCATCCGACCATGATCCAGTTCTCGTGGGCCTGACATTGCATTCGGCAGCCGAATTGGCATTGAGCAAGACCGTCAGCCCTTCCTCAGTCAGGGCCGGGTCCCAACTGACCTATACCATAATGCTGGAAAACGTGGGATCACACGCTGCAACAACCGGTTACTTCACGGACGAGCTACCTGCGCAAGTGGGTTTTGCCGGTTGGGTAGAGCAGCCCGCCGGCGCAACAGAGGATGACGGCCTTGTCACCTGGAATGGCAATGTCGGAATGACCGATGCGGTTACTTTCACCTTCGCCGTCACGAACAACGCCAGCAGTGGCACCGTAACCAATACGGCCTGGTGCCGCTCGGACGACCTAAGCTGGAGTGACGAAGCGACCTTTACGGTCGAACCCCTCCCACCATCACCTCTACTATGGTTGACCAAGACTGTAGAACCAGACACCGATGTTCCCTTGGAAAGTGTGGTGACCTATAGCATCCGGCTGGGGAAT
>JAKSCY010000079.1 GCA_022360355.1 Chlorobiales bacterium | reverse complement strand
GGCCGCAAGTTCCACGATCTTTACGCTCTCAGGTCCCTCTTCACCGGCCTGGGGGGGCTGCTTTTTCTGGCCTGCTGCCTGGACCTGCTCCGGCCCAAGGACCTTAAACCCCTGGGACTGGGCCTGGCCTTGATCGCCGCCCTCCTGGGTCTGGCCAGCCTTTTGTGGTGGTATGGGCTTTTACCCACATCCGGCTTTTATCTGGGTCTCAACCTGAGCGGGTTGGCCCGGCGCCATGACCAGATGGTCCTGGCCACCACCGCCTTTAACCGGCAGTACTTCAACCAGCTCCTCATTCCAACCCTGGCCGTGGCCGGGGGCTGGGTCTTTGGCAAGAGGGGGCTTGGCCGGCTCTGGGCCGGGCCGGTCTTCATTATCGGGCTTTTGGTGATGGTCCTGGCCGGCCAGCGTTCTCCCTTTGTCTGCCTCCTGGGTCAGGCCCTCTTTGCCGGCTGGTTGATGGTCCTGGCCCAGGGTCGGCGAGGGATCCTGACCGGGCTGGCCGTGGCCGGCTCCATGGCCGGAGCAATGGCTCTCTTCTTGGCCCTGGACCTGGCCCTGGGCTGGGATCTGGCCGCGGTCCGGTTTCTGGGCTTGAGCTCCGGGGACCAGATCACCGGGTTCGGGCTCAGGGGTCAGGTCTGGCGGACCGCCTGGGAGATGTTCACCTCTTCAAATTTACTGGGTATCGGCCCAGGAAACTTCAACCTCCTGGCCCGGCAGTACGCCACCCAGGCCGGGCTGGTCTACCCCGGACCGCTCCAGGAGGTTCTGGGCACGGCCCACAACACCCTTCTTCAATGGCTGGCCGAATGGGGACTGCCGGCTACTCTGGCCGCCTTGGGCCTGGGCTGGCTCCTTTTCCGGGACGGGCTCTCAGCCTTCAGAAGGGGGCCTTATCGGTTGGAGGCCGGGGTTTTGCTGACCGCCTTGGTGGGGCTGGCCATCTTTGCCTTCTTCCAGCACGTCTTCTACGTCAGCGCGGTGGCCGTGATCCTCCTGGGCATCCTGGGCGGCCTGGGCGCACTCAGGGACCGCCCCCGAAACAATATAAAATGGTCTAAGACCCAAATATTTTTTATCCTGGCCTGTCTGTTCGCCCTTATGGCCTACAAGGTCGTAGCCCTGGACCGACCCCACCTTCGCCACCTTTTCCGGGCCGGGCTGTCCTACCCGGAGTTTCAGGCCGACGGTCAGGAGGCTTGGTGGATCAGCGGCCGGAGGGCCGTCCTCCGCTACTGGGCCTCCCACCCCTTTTTGGTCATCCCCATTAGAAACCCTCACCCCATTGTCAAGACCAGACCCATGAAGGTCAGGGTTTGGGTGGAGAACGGCCCTGAGGAGATGGTCCTCCTGGATGACAACCGGTGGCGCCCGGTCAAGCTGGACATGAGAAAGCTTCGCGGCCGGCCGGTGATGATCCACTTCGAGACCTCCTACTTTTTCTGGCCGGCCAGGTTCGGCCGGACCGGGGACCGGCGGATGCTGGGGGCCATGGTGGGGACGCCCTATCCCACAGACAAATAGAGGCCATCTTAAAAATGCCCTTGGGCTGAATCTCATCGTCGGGCCCGAGAAGCTGATCCTCGAAATATGTTCATATATCCTCAAGGTTGTCTTCTAGACCCTTCCTTGATCTTG
>JAKSCY010000170.1 GCA_022360355.1 Chlorobiales bacterium | reverse complement strand
GATGTCCCCTTCTTCCAGGCCTCCCTCAGTGGCTACAGCGACTATGCCATGCGCAAACTCGCCCGCTGTTTCGGTTGCCCCTTTACGCTTACAGGCGTTATGCTGGCCAAAAGCATGGCCAATCCCCGTGTCCTGCGTAAGGCCTGTTTTCGGCCCCACGACGATGAACATCCTGTAGGCGCTCAGATACTCGGCAAAACACCGGCTACCATGGCGCAGGCGGCCAAGGATCTTGTCGCCGTCGGTTACGATCTCATCGATCTGAACTTCGCCTGCCCCGCCCCCAAGGTCCTGCGCCGCGGACGAGGCGGTGCCCTGCTAAACGATCCCGACACCGTCATCACCAACCTGCAAGCCGTGAAGGAGGTGGTGGATTGTCCGGTCATGATGAAGCTCCGTATGGGTGTCAATCATCAGCCCCAGTCCCAAGAGAACTTCTGGGAGATCGTCACACGCGCCATCGAGAACGCAATCGACGCCCTCGTCATCCACGGTCGCACTGTTACCGAACGTTACCGGGGCCAGGCGAACTGGGACATCCTCGCCCAAGTCAAACAACGTTTTCCCCAGGCCACCATCATCGGCAGCGGCGACGTCTTCGACGCCGCCACCAGCTTGGCACAGGTTAAACGCACCGGCCTCGACGGCCTCATCGTCGCGCGCGGTGCCGTCGGTAATCCCTGGCTCTTCCAGGAACTCCGCCATCACTACGAAGGCAAAGCTCCCCCCCCGGCCCCCAGCTTAGAGGAACAGCGCGAAGTCATCCTCCAGCAGCTTGACGACGTCCTCTTAGAACACGAAGAACGCCGCAGTGTCGGCTACTACCGCAAATTCATCGCCCAATACGCCCGTCGTCACCCCGAACGCAAGCAAGTCGTACGTGCCACCATGGCCGCTAAGACCAAAGCAGAGCTTGTGGAAGCCATCGATACATGGTATCTACGGTATGACGGTACGACAGTGTGACGCTGTATTTCTGCGTTGCTGCGTTGAATAGTATCAATTTTGTGTATGGCTGAGCTCGCGGCAAGCATCGTAATAGAAGAAGTGGGTTGCGACCACAAATATTCAATAGTCAATATGCATTAGTCAATTACAAAATGCTAACCTTGATTAACACAAATCGTATGCAGCCCCCCATCGCACCGGTGGGCATGGAGTATGTCGCCTCCTATGCTGAGCAGGCTGGGATAAAGGTGGATATCCTCGATCTTTGTTGGGTCAACAATGTCGAACAGGCCCTGGCCGATTACTTCGCTTCAAAAGCCCCCACCCTAGTAGGGCTCTCCT
>JAKSCY010000509.1 GCA_022360355.1 Chlorobiales bacterium | reverse complement strand
GGTGATTCTCTTCACTATCGGCAACGGCATTGCCGAAACCTTTATATTCTATGCCGCGTTCATTGTCGGTGAAAGGCTTGCGGGGATGGTGACCAAAAGTCCATGGGTTCTCTTTATTACCGGGTTCATTTTCTTCATGGTTTACAGCGGATTGATCCACGGACTTTTCTGGATAGATTTGTTGCCGGAACATGTCGATCAGTCAAGCCCCTACAAGCCTTTGTTCATGCCGACGCAAATCCTGATTGCCGGGAGCTGGGCGTTGAGCTTTTTCTGGTACCGCGATCTTCCGTCTGTTTTCGTATTGCACGGTCTTGTTGATTTGACTATGATTTTGAATGTAAAGTTTTCCCTCTTCGGGTAAAAAACCTGTTACGCACTCCGATGGCTTCGTTGAGCGGTGCTCGGAATCCTCATGTACTTTGTGTACACTCCGGTTCCTGCGCTCCGTTCGCCTCGCCCTTGAGTCCTTCGCTGCTGTTATTCAAGGCGATCGTTCCTAAATTATAGAATATTGGTTTGTCGGTATTGAAATGCTCTGCTTCGGCTCCTGAACACCCCTTGATCTTGACCAAAAAACCTCATTTTTGAAGCATCCTCACCTGTTTTCAACTATAGACTATCATCTTGTCACTCGTCACTTGTTTCTGCTTCTCCATACGCGTAAATGAATCCTTCCCGGCTGAGTTTGTCGACTACTTCTTCAATTTTTGAGGGCGTGACGACGAAGCAGCCGTTACTTCTGCCGATTCTGGGGCCGTTGAGCGTCAGGATGTTCTCGATGATGATCGGAATCGTGACATAATCGGCAGAGTGCAGGACGATATCCCTTGCAAAAGCCTTGCTGTTTCTCAATGAGTCGAGTCCGTGCAACCTCATGGCAAGTCCGTGATCCCCCATGTAAGCGCTGCCGGTTTTAAAAAGGCCGAGGCTGTTCATGTTTGATCCTGGGATGTTTGAAAATTTTCGGGCATGGAGCGTCCCGGTTTTTCTTGCATGTGCTACACGGTAATAGGTTTTTGTTCCTGTTTTCAAGTCGATAATGACCATCCGTTTGAGAAAAGAGGGCTTTGTGTAATCAACGATGGCAAGATGCTGCGGAACAGCGTCATCGGGGTGGTTGAGTGCATACTGTGAAACAGCTTGGCGGGCTGACCGGATTGCCTCGTCGGAAACCGATTGTATGGGCAGCAGGAAACTTGACATGATAGCTATGGAGAGAAAGACCGCAACGCTGCCCGCGGCAAATAACGCTTTTCTGGTCATGGTCTTGCCTGGTGTTGCTTGAGGAACGTTCCGTTGTTGTATTCCTCGAAGGCTTTTTGCAGCTCTTCGCGGGTATTCATCACTATCGGGCCATGCCAGGCAACAGGTTCATGCAGAGGTTTGCCGGAAAACAACAGAAATCTGACCGGACTGTCTTCCGTTGCTACATGTATGTGATCGCCGTCCTTGTTATAGAGTACTAAGGTTTCGTTGTCCATAGGCGGTCCGTTTTCCATGTCGAAGTAGCTTACCCCTTCGGTGTCGAAGGAAAACGGTTCCGTATTGTGGCTGAAACAGCCTTCTCCGGCAATGATATAGGTAAAAACAGTATAGTCCTCTTTTATCATATGGTTCCAGGTGGCTCCGGCAGGGATCGTAACGTCGAGGTACTCCGGGTCGATTCTGATTCCACTGACCGCTCCAGGGACTCCTGCAGCTTCTCCGCATATAACGCGGGCAGTAACTCCGTTTTGAAAGCGGGCTTCCGGTATCATACTCGTCTTGATGTCCCGGTATTGCGGAGAGATCATTTTGTCCGATGCAGGAAGATTCGCCCATAGCTGGAAACCGGCGACGTTTCCTTTACTATCGCCGAAAGGCATCTCTTCATGAATGATACCGCTGCCGGCGGTCATCCACTGAACTTCGCCGGGATGAATCACGCCTTTGTTGCCGAGACTGTCATGATGCCGGACGCTTCCTTCAAGAAGGTAGGTGATGGTTTCAATACCGCGATGAGGGTGCCATGGGAACCCTTTCAGGTAATCGGCAGGATTGTCGGAACGGAAATCATCGAGCAGCAGAAACGGATCAAACAGAGGCAACTGGCTGAAACCGAAAGCTCTTTTAAGGCGTACACCCGCTCCTTCAGTAACCGGTATGCTTTTAAAGACTTTCTGTATGGATCTCGGTTTTTTCATAGCGGTTTTTCTGTTCCGTGAAAAACAGCTCGGGCTTTTTAAAAACAATTCTTTGCTTTCATTCGTTCAGCCGGATATTTTTCCGGCTTAATTCTTGCATGTACAATAGATTGCGTAAATTCACCCAAATCGTCTGCTTGTTCAGCGCTACTAAATCGTAAAAACTGATTATGGGTAAAAAAACAGCCAGTATTCTCTTTATCGGAGATGTTGTCGGCAAGCCGGGTGTGCAGGTTGTGAGTCATTTACTGAAAGGTCTTATTACGAAGCATTCCATAGACTTTGTTATCTGTAACGGTGAGAATACCCATAATGGAAAAGGAGTCAGCAGGGAGGCGCTGTGCGAGCTGAAAGAGGCGGGAGTAAACGTCATGACAGGGGGGAACCATACGTGGAACAATTTCAACTTTTTTGAGACGCTCAAAAGCGATCCATCGGTCATAAGACCCCTGAATTATCCAAGAGGGGTTTACGGGAAAGGATACGGTATTTTCAGTATGGGTGAAGGGCTTGGAGATATTGCGGTCGTCAATCTTCAGGGGCGTACCTTCATGTCTACGATCGACTGTCCTTTCAGAACAGCCGACTGGGTGATAAAACAGCTAAAAGACAAGGTTGCCTGTATCGTTGTCGATATGCATGCGGAAGCGACGGCGGAGAAAATCGCTCTCGGATGGTACCTGGACGGCAGGGTATCGGCGGTTCTCGGTACCCATACTCATGTTCAGACCGCTGACGAGAGGATTCTTCCGAAAGGTACGGGGTATTGTTCGGATGTCGGTATGACAGGTCCGTTCGAGTCGATAATCGGCATGCAGATCAAAGCGGCGACGGACCGCTTTCTCTACCAGACACCTCACAAGTACGAATGCGCCGAAAACGATGTTCATCTCTCTGCCGTTCTCTTGCAGCTCAATGTCGAAACCGGGATGACAACCGGAATCAGCAGGATTTTCTACCCGGAATTCAACCGGGGGGAAGCTCTTAGGTAGAAGGCAAAAGTAAAAAGTCAAAGGGCAAAAAAGCCTGGGGGAAACTGCTTATCTTCTTTTGACTTTTACCTTTTGAATTTTGACTTGCATTATCATGTTTCCTGCTCGAACTTTTCTGCCATCATGACATCGTTTTCGCTGCCGATGTAGAGCGGGGTGCGCTGGTGCAGTTCGGTCGGGTTTATATCGAGGATGCGTTCCTTTCCGTTTGTTGCCCGTCCCCCTGCCTGTTCACAGATAAACGCGAGCGGGTTTGCCTCGTACATGAGGCGAAGTTTGCCACTGGGATGTTTTTTCGTTGCCGGGTAGACGAAGACGCCGCCGGTGAGAAGATTACGGTGGAAGTCGGCTACGAGCGACCCGATATAGCGGGTGCTGTAGGGCCTTCCCGTCGCTGCATCTTCTTCCTTCAAATAATTGATGTAGTTGATGGTTGAATCATGTAACTGGTGCCAGGAGCCTTCGTTGATCGAGTAGTATTTCCCCTGCTTCGGCGTTGTAATGTTTTCATGGGAAAGCAGGAACTCCCCGATGGTTGGATCATAAGTGAACCCGTGTACACCATGACCGCTGCTGTAAACCATCACGACCGAAGAACCATAAATGACATAACCTGCTGCTACCTGCTGCAATCCTTTCTGGAGACAGTCGTTTATATCCGCTTCCCAAGGTCTGTCACCGGTAAGGCGATAGATCGAGAAAATGGTTCCGACACTGACATTGACATCGATGTTCGAAGAACCGTCGAGAGGATCGAACAGAAGAGCATATTTTCCCGACTCGTTTTTTGGCGGAACAATCGTTCCCTCGTTTTCTTCGGAACCCATGATTGCAAACCTTCCATGCTGACCGATGGCATTAATGATCTTTTCGTTTGCAAACAGATCGAGCTTTTTAACCTCTTCTCCCTGCACATTTGTCGTACCGGCCATACCAAGAATGTCAACCAGTCCGGCGCGGACAACCTCTCTCCTGACAAGTTTTGCAGCAAATGCTACATCGTACAGAAGATCTGTCAATTCACCGGTTGCATGAGGATTGAGTTTCTGTTCTTCGACAAAGTGGCGCTCGATCGTAATCAGTTTGTTCATCTGCTGCAATACATTGGGTTGAAAAATGTTTTCAGTTAACGTTCTGCCGCTAATGTACTGTTTTTTTCGAGGCATTTCAAGGATCACTATTGAAAGCCGCGAAAACCAGAGAAATCTTGCATCAGGAAGCAAGGTGCTTTTGCCTTTAACACGTTTTTATGGCCCTCCGTTGTTTTGTACGAGCAAAAGTCTCTTGCCGAGGGGAAAGGAAATGGTTATATAAACCGATGATAACCGGTGGCAGAAGTTCAGTATTCAGATCTCATGAAACGATATCGATGGAATGTGCTCTCGTCCGATGAAGAGACGGCGGCCCGGCTTTCGCAGGACATAAATGTCAGTATGCCGATCGCAAGGGCGTTGTGCAACAGGGGGATAACAGGTTTTGATGAGGCAAGGAAGTTTTTCAGGCCGAATCTCGATCTCTTGCCGTCACCTTTTCTTTTCAGGGATATGCAGAAAGCGGTCAACCGGGTTCGTAAAGCGGTTGAAACAGGTGAAAAGATCCTTGTTTACGGGGACTATGATGTGGATGGTACCGCCGGAACGGCTCTTCTCTATCTCTTTTTCAAGTTGCAGGGTGCCGAGGTATCCTACTATATCAATGACAGGTTTTCGGAGGGTTACGGCCTGTCCGATGCCGGAGTTGGTCATGCCGTGGGGTTGAATGCATCACTTGTCATTACTGTTGATTGCGGCATAAAAGCTTCGCGGGAAATAGAGCTGTTTGCGGCTGAAAACATTGAGGTGATCGTTTGTGACCATCATGAACCGGAAGAGCTGCCCCCGGCGCTTGCAATTCTCAACCCCAAGGTGCCGGATTGCGGTTATCCGTTTCGTGAACTGTGCGGGTGCAGTGTAGCGCTTAAACTTGTTCAGGCGTTCAGCGAATCGGCGGGGACCTCCCCGGAGGAGTGGCAGCAGTATATTGATCTGGTCGCTGTTGCAACTGTTGCGGATATGGTGCCGCTCGAGCAGGAGAACAGGGTTTATATGCACAAGGGAATGGAACTCCTGCAGAAGACTCCCCGTGCCGGTATTCAGGAGATGCTTTCTCTCATGAACGTAGAGCCCGGTGCTCTCGGGACGGGACACATCGCCTTTGGTATCGCACCGAGAATTAACGCAGCAGGCAGGATGCATACGGCACGGACAGCGGTCGAGTGGCTTATCGCAGGTTCACGGGATGAGGCAAGGGTTCATGCAGAGGAGCTTGACCGTTTGAATATGGAACGGAGACAGATCGACAGCGGGATGCTGAAGAGCGCAGAGGCCATGGTTGACGGTTATTTTGCCAGCTATTGTTCCTCGATTGTACTCTACCATGAAGAGTGGCACCTTGGCGTTCTGGGTATCGTCGCGTCCCGTCTTCAGGATAAATATTACCTGCCGACGGTTATCATGGGTGGCGGGGATGGTCTGATCAAAGGTTCCGTACGAAGCGTTCAGGGGTTGAATATTTTTGATGTTTTGCAGAAGTGCAGTCGTTTTCTTGAGAAGTTCGGCGGCCATGACGCCGCTGCGGGTATTACGCTCAAACCGGAAAATATTTCCGGATTCCGTAAACAGTTTGACAAGGTATGCTCTGAAAGGCTTTCAATGGATCAGCGCCAAAAAGAGTTGCCGATTGACTCTTCTCTGTCGCTGGAGGACGTTAACGGTAAGTTTCTCAATGTGCTTCGGCAGTTCGAGCCTTTCGGGCAGGGTAACCGTGAACCGTTGTTTTTCAGCACAAACCTCAAGCTTTCAGGTCTTCCGAGACTGCTGAAGGGAAAACATGTTAAATTTGCCGTTAAAGATGTCTCCGGGCGTATTCACGATGTTATCGCATTCGGCAGGGAGGATATCTACCGTGAACTGGAACGGGGCTCACGCAAGATGTTCTCCATGGTTTATTCTCTTGAAGAGAACGAGTGGAACGGCCGTAAAAATACCCAGATCAAGCTGAAGGATATGGGGTTTGAGGAGTAGGCTGAGGAAGCAGGCATCTGGCAAAAGAAACACAAGCGTATCCAGGGAGTGATGATACAATGGATTTGCACATTATAGACATTGAAAACACCAGGATTGCAAAACCGGTTTCAAAGGATACTGTGATCAGTACAGTCCGGGATGCAACGGACTTGATGGGGAACGCAGATTATCAGGGGGCAAGGAACATCATATTGGAAGAAGGAAACCTTGATCCGGTGTTTTTTGATTTAAAAACCGGTATGGCTGGCGAGATTCTGCAAAAATATTCAAACTATCATATGAAATTGGCCATTGTAGGGGAGTTCGGGAAATTCTGTAGCGCTGCTCTGAATGCTTTTATCATCGAGTGTAACCGAGGAAACAGTGTTTTCTTTGTTCCGGATTTTGATGCAGCGGTAAAAAAGATGGTCAAAGGGAGCTGATAGAAGTGAATACATGTGTGGTTTTACAAAACCGGAAAAGGTGACGGAAAATGCGTGTTGAGGAGCTTCTAAGAAAATCGCGATCGGGCGAGGTTCTGTCGCGGGAAGAGCTTGTTTATCTGCTTGGTCCGGCGCCGGATGGCTGAGG
>JAKSCY010000028.1 GCA_022360355.1 Chlorobiales bacterium | reverse complement strand
AATGTCCCGGTGAAAAAAATGATAACCAGCAAAACAGCCGCATACCATCCCAATGTTTTGTGATACCTGAAAAAAAAGCGCAGGCTTTTTTTATCACCCGGGGGTGCAGTGCCGTTGTTTTTTTTGTATTGCCATTTCCATTTTTTCGGGTAGTACCATATGTAAAATGCGGAAACACACAGAAACAGCAGGACAATTCCTGCCGCGTCCCAAAGCAGTTTTCCAGGAAACCCCCAGATACTCCCGTCGTGCAGCTCGAGAAAAACCTGAATCAAGGAGACGTGTTCGTCTTCGGTTGTCCTCGGGGGGATGTGCTTTGTGAAGGTCAGATTTGTGTCAAGACGGGATATATAAAAGCAGGACTTCGCTATAAGCACCAGCCTGTCTTCTGTGCGTATAATTTTCAGGATAGGTACAGACTTGCCGGGAAGAGTTACTTTTTGCCATGCTGAATGTTCAAAATCGTACGTCAGAAGTCCGTCATTCGTTGCGGAAAGCAGCAGTTGCGGTTGTTTGTTGAAAAAAAGGTGATTGGTGCGCTTTTTCCATGCAGCAATCGGGAACTCGCCGGCCATAAAAGATGAAAACTGCATTCCTTTGTCTGTTGATCTATAAATCCCCTGATTTCCGTATGCGATAAGGGTATCCCTGCCTTCCCCTGAATAAACGATTCCTTTGAGTGTTCTCCTGTTCCAGTTATCGGGATGATAATGTTCCGGAACGAACCACTGCGGAACCGAGAGATTTTTGAGCATTTCCGGATGGTTCAAAAGTACGCCCGAGATCGACATCCATATAAAAAACAGCAACAGCAGCAGCCCCGGGTATTTATGTACCCATCGGCTGGTTTTGTAGAGTTTGTTTTCTTTTCTCACCTGTTTTGTGTACTTCAAAAAGCTGCCTTTGTTTTACCGATACTCGGGATGTTGCTTTTCCGCTGCTTCTTTTACCGCTTGTTGTTCCGAAAAGCCTGAAGGTGGAATTATGAAAAAGCGGCTTGTTTTTGTTGGTGATTAATTT
>JAKSCY010000308.1 GCA_022360355.1 Chlorobiales bacterium | reverse complement strand
GATGTCCCTAACGGTGGTGACGGCCATCAAGGGCGGGAAGTGATGCGACCTCCCCTTGCCTCCGGAAGGATGAAAGCGAGCTGATAATGGATCCCGGACTCGTGACCCTGATCATGTTCGGCAGCCTGGTGACCCTGCTAATCCTGGGAGTGCCCCTGGCCTGGGCCCTGTCCGGCGTATCCCTGGGGATGATCCTCTGGCAGTGGAACTTCGGAGCCCTCTTTACCTACATCTCGACCATGTTCGGCACGGCCTGGAACGAGATCTTCATCACCGTGGTCCTCTTTATCGGGATGGGCTTTGTCATGGAGCGGGCCGGGATCGCCGACGGGCTCTTCGAGGCCGCCTATCGCTGGTTCGGGAAGCTCAACGGGGGTCTGGCCATGGGGACGGTGGTCATCTGCGCCATCTTCGCGGCCATGGCCGGGGTGACCAGCGCCGCCTGCGTGACCATGGGCATGATCGCCCTTCCGGCCATGCTCAAGCGGGGCTACAACAAGAGCCTGGCCCTGGGCTCCATCGCCGGTCCATCGACCCTGGGCATCCTGATCCCGCCCAGCGTGGTCCTGGTCTTTCTGGCCCTTTTGGGCGGGATCTCGGTGGGCAAGCTCTTTGCCGCCGGGATGGGCCCCGGGGTCCTGATGATCGTCCTTTTCGTGGCCTACATCGCCCTGATCGGCCTCCGCAAGCCCAAGTCCTGTCCGGCCATCGACCGGAGCTACACCTGGGGGGAGAAGTTCCAGTCGCTCAAGGGCGTCATCCTGCCCATCTTTATCATCATCGGGGTCTTGGGGACCATCTTCACCGGGGTGGCCACCCCCACCGAGGCGGCGGCGGTGGGTCTGCTGTTCGTCTTCATCTCGGCGATCATCAACCGCAAGTTCTCCATCTCCCTGCTCAAGGACTCGGCCATCGCCATCTTCCGGGTGACCGGAATGATCCTCTGGATCAGCTTCGGGGCGCTCTCCTTCTCCTCGACCTTCAACGCCCTGGGCGGGACGATGTTCATCAAGAACCTTCTCCTGGGGATGGAGACCTCGCCCTACTTCATCCTCATCGGGATTCTGGGGATGTCATTTATCCTGGGGATGTTCGTCGACGCCGGGGCCATCGTCTGGATCATCACCCCGGTGGCCTACCCCATCATCAAGGCCCTGGAGTTCGACCTCTACTGGTTCTCGATCCTGTTCAACATGGTCCTCATGACCGGTTACATCACCCCGCCCTTTGGCTTCAACCTCTTCTACCTCAAGAGCGTGGTCCCGCCGGACAAGATCTCCCTGGGGGATATCTACACCTCCATCTGGCCCTTTTTGGGTCTGATGATCATCTCCATCATCCTGGTCATCATCTTCCCGGATATCGCTCTTTTCCTGCCCAGCCTGATGAAGTGAGGAGGGCCGGTGTCTTGGCCTGAACGTAGAAAAGACGGGGTTTAGGGTGGGGTGGGTTGTCTCGGCGTCCGGCAAGTCGCCACAGATGGCCGCCTAAAAAGTAATGATTAAGCCGGGGGTAATTGTAGGGCAGGACTTTGAAATTAATACCGGAGGCGATTGGTGGGGCGGCCGGCTCCGATGCCGGCTCACCTCGACAACGCCACCCCACCCTTTTATTTGAGGGACGGTAAGCGAACCATGGAAACGATATACGGCTGGGCCGGGCGGCTTCTCCGGGTGGACCTGACCACCCGGACGGCCAGGACCGAGGAGATCCCCCAAAAGATCCTGACCGGCTACATCGGCGGCCGGGGCTTTACGGCCAGATACCTCTATGACGAGGTCAGCCCCGGGACCGACCCCCTGGGACCGGAGAACAGGATCGTTTTTGCCGTGGGGCCTCTGACCGGAACCCGGATGCCCTCCTCGGGGCGTTACGTGGTGGGGACCTACTCCCCCCTGTCCCTGACCTACACCCGCTCGGTCTCGGGCGGG
>JAKSCY010000597.1 GCA_022360355.1 Chlorobiales bacterium | reverse complement strand
GCTATACAGGCGCTTCTGCCGTCGGAACAAATCATCTATTTCGGGGATACCGCCAGAGTTCCCTATGGTTCGAAATCGCAGGTTACCATTCGAAAGTACGCGCAGGATGATACGGGGATTCTCATGAAGTATCAGCCCAAGATGATTATTGTTGCCTGCAATACCGTTTCCGCGCTTGCGCTTGACGTTGTCGAGAAGGCAGGAAGAGGTGTTCCCGTACTGGGGGTTTTGGGGGCAGGAGCGGAACTGTCAGTGCATCATTCCCGCAACAACCGCATTGGTGTTATCGGAACACGTGCTACAATTTTGTCGAATGCATACTCTTTGGCAATCAACACGATCAATCCTGAAACAGAGATTTTTTCCACAGCCTGCCCGCTGTTTGTCCCTCTGGCGGAAGAGGGGTTTACAGACCACCCTGCTGCAGATATGATAGCACGCGAGTACCTCGAAGAGCTTCTTGGCCGGGGAATCGATACCTTGGTTCTTGGTTGTACTCATTATCCCATACTCAAGAAGATGATCGGAGAGATTGCAGGGCCGGATGTCAGCATTATAGATTCTGCTGAGGCAGTTGCTGCAAGGACACGGGATCTGTTGGCTGAAAGTGCTCTGCTCAATACTTCAGGTATGCCGGCTTCGCCTCATTTACTTGTCAGTGATCTTCCCCAGAAGTTCAGGTCGCTCTGCAGGCTTTTTCTTGGTACGGATATCCCCGACGTGGAGCTTGTCGAGGTGTAGAAGGGAAGATTACATTAAACATTGAACCGGAAAACAATCACGTCGCCGTCCCGGACAACGTATTCCTTGCCTTCCGAGCGCATTTTGCCGGCTTCCCGGGCTTTCTGCTCCGAGCCGCATGCAAGCATGTCGTTATAAGCAATCACTTCGGCCCGGATAAACCCTTTTTCAAAATCGGTATGAATCGAGCCTGCGGCTTCCGGGGCAGTGGCGCCCTTTCGGATAGTCCAGGCATGCACTTCTTTTTCGCCGGCAGTAAAGTAGGTATGCAGGCCAAGCAGGTCGTAAGCTGTTTGTATGATCCGGTCCAGGCCGGACATTTCAAGTCCGAGACTTTCAAGAAACTCCGGACGGTCTTCCTCAGGCAGTTCGGCGATCTCGGCTTCGGTTTTCGCACAGATAGTCAGCATTTTTGCACCTTCTTTCTCAGCGATTTCCGCAACTTCTGCCGTGAAACTGTTTCCATCCGGAAGATCATCGTCGGAAACATTTGCGGCATAAAGAACAGGTTTGGCCGATAACAGGAAAAATTGTTTTCCCAGTGTTTTTTCCTCTTCGGTTTCCATCAGGCTGCG